>NZ_JBIQEC010000030.1:0-12887 GCF_045370505.1 Moraxella sp. 179-F 1C4 NHS
CTGATTGAACCTTTCGTCGCTAAGATTGCTTGCTAATTCAAAGCCTTAGGGTATAGCTTATGTCGAACTGGGGTTAAATCTATAAATTATTTGTCATGCGGCATAATGTCGCACCCGACTACAAAATACTATGATTAGTATTGCGTTGCTGCTACCATCTTCTCATACCATGTCAAAGATGGTGATAGTTGAATGAGTAATAGTTTATGGGTCTCTTGAGGGTAGTATTTTAAAGTGGGCTCGTTCATCGCTTTACTTATTTAATTGTCTTTTATATGGCTTTTTATATGCCTTTATCAAGGTATTATCAACCCTCATTGGTGGGCACGGTGTTTACACTTTTTTGTCTCATTGCCTTGATGAGCATGATTTGTCGTACCTAACCCGTGCTTGATACGCTATGATATGTCCATTGATTTTATCGTTACTGTTAACCAACCATGTCTGAAACTTCTGCTGTCAACCAAACCCTTCGTCACTATGCCGCTATGGCAAAGCGACCGATTTATATGGCATGGGGACTGTCAGTTGTGTCCACGCTGGTATTGATTGTGCAGTCTTGGCTGATTGCGGTCATCTTTGCAGATTGGTTAACACAAATTACCCATCACCGCCCTGCCACTGACGTATTTTTTGATTATCTGCCGTGGCTGATGGGATGTCTGTTGCTACGTCCTTTACTGCATTTTTGCAAAGACCAGCTGGCGTTAGACGCGGGACTACAAGTAGCCAGCATCCTACGAAAAACGCTAGTTGAAAAACTGGCACAAGTAGGTGCGGCGCGCGACCAGTATGGCAGTGATGGCGGGCTTGCCAGTATGGTGATTGAGCAATGTGACGCCTTAACGGGCTATGTCAGCCGTTTTTATCTGCAGCGACTGATTGTGGTGACCACGCCTATCATGCTATTAGTCGCCGCTGCGACCCAAAGCTGGATAGCGACGCTGATTTTACTGCTGACCGCACCGCTAGTCCCTGTATTTATGGTATTAATTGGTCATGCCACCGCCCGTAAAAGTCGGCAACAATTTGCCGCGATGGCACAGCTAAGCGGGCGATTTTTGGATTGGTTACGTGGTACAGCGACACTGCAACGGCTGGATGCTGTTGGGCACGCCAGTCAAGATATCGATGCTTCAGCCGAAGCCTACCGTATGCGCACCATGTCGGTGCTCAAAATTGCGTTTTTAAACACCGCAGCGCTAGAACTGTTAGCCGCGCTGTCGATTGCGCTACTTGCCGTGTATTTGGGTTTTGGTTTAATCGGTATTTTACCCTGGCAAAAAAACACGGTGCCTGTGCCTTACCAGTCGGCGCTATTTTTGCTGCTGTTGGCACCCGAATTTTATGCCCCGCTACGTCAATTGGGCGCGGATTATCATGTCAAAGCGCAAGCGGAAGGTGCGATTGCCGAATTATCACCGTTGTTAGCTTTTCAGCCAGCGGAAAAAACAAAAGCTAATCATTTTTTGTTAACCGCACCCCCTGCCATTGACGCAGATAATATTTGGGTCAATCATCAGCAGCGCACACGACTGGCGCCGTTAAGTTTTGCTATTGCCGCAGGGGAACGGTTGGCGATTGTCGGTCAAAGTGGCAGCGGCAAATCCACCCTTTTGCAAATTTTTTTGGGTTTTTGTGCCTATCAAGGCGATATCTTTATTGATAACCAAAATTTTAACACCATCAATTCCACGCAATTTCGCCACCAAATCGCCTATTTGTCGCAGCAAACCATGCTACTGCCGATGACTATCGCCGATAATTTACGCCTTCCCGACCCAACCGCCAGTGATGACAAACTATGGCAAATTCTTGCGCAAGTGGGATTAAAACCTTTGATAAAAGCCCTGCCAAATCAGCTAGATACTCAGTTGGGTGAGCGTGGTAGCGGCTTGTCGGGTGGGCAGCAGCGGCGACTGGCAATCGCCCAGTTACTCTTGCAAGACGCGCACCTTTGGCTACTCGATGAACCCACTGAGCATTTAGATAGTGATACCGCAGCCGAGATTAATGGGTTATTACAACAAGTGACGAGGGGTAAAACCGTGTTATGGGTGACGCACGATGCCACAAACCTGCCTTGGCTGGATCGGCAAATAAGCCTTGATATTGCATCTACTTTGGCGAAGGCGTAACGGTATGACAGCCCCTAATAGTGAAAAAAATAGCGAAAATAAACTTGCTAGTGAAAATAGGCTTATTAGTCAAAATAGCCTTGTCAAAACTCACCGGCAAAAAAAAGCAAACAGTCATCAAACCTTTCGTTTAACCCAGCTATTTAGCACGCAGCTAGATAAATGGCTCATTGCTGCCTGTTTAGGCATAATGACTGCGTTATCGGTGATTGGGCTATTGATGACGTCAGGGTGGTTTATTTCTGCGGCAGCAATGGCGGGGATGGTAGCGCTGGGCTCACACAGTTTTAATTATCTGGTACCGGCAGCGATTATCCGTGTGATGGCGATGGTACGTACCGCAGGACGCTATGGTGAAATGATGGTATCCCACCATGCGGTGTTTGGTTTGTTGCAGCGGCTGCGAGTGCGGTTTTTTAACCAGTTTGCACGGCTGCCACTGGCAAACTTATCAAGTACCCTACAATCTACCCATGCCATGCACCGTTTAACCCATGATATTGAGGTGCTCAATGAGTTGCCACTGCGCGTGGTATCACCTTGGCTAGTCGCGACAACTGCTAGTTTGCTAGTAGCCATTTTACTTTATCAATATGATGTTAACCCCGTCCTGATTACCATATTTTTAATCGCAGGTTTGATGCTGCCTGCCATGCTAACATGGTGCAGTATCAAGCACGCTCGCGCTCATCAGGCATTGGCAGAGTCAAGACGCGTCAGTTTGCTCAATCCGCTATCGGCGCTTACCCATTTATTGATTTGGCAGCGCTGGCAATCCGAATTGACTGCTTTTAACAGCGTCGACACTCAACATACGCATCAGCAAAAGCGCATCCAGCGCGCCCAGTCATTGGTCATGCTGATCATGCAGTGGCTGATTGCAGCGGTTTTGGTCGGCTTGTTAGTGGGTTTTTATCACACGCCCCTTGTCATCAGTGTGCCGATGTTGCTTGCGCTATTTCTCGGTATCATGGGGATGACTGACTTGCTAGCACCGTTAGTCACCCATTCGCTAGCCCTTGGCAATAGTTTGGCAGCAAAACATCAACTCAATGAATTACTTAATCCTTCGCTACAACCTAGTCATCATTTAAACCATGATTTAGCCCCTTTACCCATTGATTTTGCGCGCCTAAGTGCACCACTCACACTCACTATCAATCAGCTAGCTGCCAAAATGCCGCAGGCGATTGTCGGTTTCAAAGCTATCAGCTTGACTGCCACCCAAGGCATCCCTGTATTGATTACGGGGCGCTCGGGCGCGGGAAAATCAACACTGTTACAAGTGTTGGCTCATGAACTAGCACCACAACAAGGCAGCATCAAGCTCAATGGGATGGATTGGCTAGCCTTACCCAATACGCCCGCGCTCACAGGTTATTTGGGGCAGCAGATTGATATTTTTGACCAGACCTTGGCGACCAATTTAAGATTGGGCAACGCCGATGCCAGTGATGAACAGCTTTGGCAAGTGCTGGGTAAGGTTGGGCTCAAAGACTGGGCGTGCAGTCAGCCGCTACAATTACAGACCCCACTAGGGGAATACGGACAAGCTATTTCCGGTGGACAAGCCAGACGCATTGCCTTGGCACGGCTATTACTCACCCCCAAAAAAATCTTGCTGCTTGATGAACCGTTTGCGGGACTTGATAAAAAAAGCCGTGAAGCACTGTGGCAAATGCTGGTACGGCATCAGCAGCAAGGCATTTTAATCATTGTCACCCACCATCTTTGGCAAACTGAGTGTCCAATTAATATCGTGCAATTACCTGAGCCTGATGTTTTAATTTAACCTGTGGGGTCAGGTTTGATTTGACAGGCAAAAAAATTGATACAAACATTTTTGAACATTGCTGTGGTCGTTTATGCAAAGCAAATTTTTTTAATCCGGTTGCTATAACCTACCTAGCCCGATTCTGCGTTATCGCTAAGTTTCTGCTGTCTTAATTTTTGTATGATAGTACTATCCAATCAAGGGTTATCAACAACTATATTAACAATCGCAGGAAAACCTATGAACTTAGCAAAATTTAACCCCTCATTTTTAGCCACTGGGCTTAGTGTAGCTCTGCTTAGTGTTGTTACAGGTGCGACAGTCACCGCCTGTGCGAGCACCTCAGCGGCACCACAAGCGCAAAACATGCAAAAACGCCATCCAGCCAATGCCAAGAACTTTGAGCAACACTTACAAGCTATGCAGGCCAACGCCCAAGCAGCCGCCAATGCCAGCATCAGTGCCTCTCAAGCAGTCGCCTTGGTACAAAAACAAGCCGCGAACACACGCATTGTTGGTGTACAATATCATGACAATAGCAACCGACCCAACCCAAATCCTGCCCGTAGCGCCAACAACGCCGATGACAACATTGTCGGCTACCGGGTCATGACCCTTAGTGCGAATGGTCAGCCACAACTGTATATCGTCAATGCCTCTAATGGTCAAGTGAGCCAAGCAACTATGCCATCACGGCCATCACGCCCAGCGCGTCCGCCACAACCCAATAACACCAATAACATGGGCAACCCCAACAACAATCAACCGCCTGCGCCGCCTGCCACCAATATCAGCCTAGAGCGCGCCATGCAATTGGCAGCAAGCCAAGTGGGTGGTGAAGCCATTGGCGCCCATTTGGGTGGGGATAAAGGAGGTAAAATGGGTCATGCTCCTCGTGACGGTCACCGCCGCCCTAACAGAGACCCAAAAATGGGCAATACAGGCATGCCGCCTGCACCAAACCCTGCCCAAAATCAACCACCCAGAACCCCAAGCTATCAGATTGAGGTGGTAAAAGGTAAAGAAGTCTACCATGTTAAAGTTGATGCCCAAACAGGTGCTGTGAGCGATGTCAAATCACTCAACGACTTCAAACGTCGTGCGCCTACTCAGCCATAATTGAGTGCTAAATGGCAACCTTGCCTATGAGCACACCGTCATTCTTAGAATGGCGGTTTTTTGTGTTATAGTCTATTTATTGAACAGTATTCTTGTATAAAGGTAACCCAATGAGAGTATTACTCGTCGAAGATGACGTATTCATTGCCGACAGTCTGATTGATAGTCTAGAAGAAGAAGCGTATGCGGTAGACTGGGCAAAAGATGGGCGAGAAGCGATTTTGACCCTCAAAGTCGAAGCGTATGACATGATTTTGCTGGATTTGGGCTTGCCAGAAATTGACGGCATGAGCGTGTTAGAGACGCTTCGCAGTGCCAAAATCGACACGCCTGTACTGGTGCTGACCGCCCGAGACCAAATCAAAGACCGCGTGAAAGGACTGGATGCTGGGGCAGACGACTATATGACTAAGCCGTTTGCGATGAGTGAATTACTCGCTCGTATGCGTGTATTGGTGCGCCGCTCACAGGGCAATAGCCAAAACACCCTACAAGTCAGCGACTTAACCCTTGATATCAATGCCAAACGCCTCAAACGTGACGGCATAGAAATCGATATTACCGCCAAAGAATACATGCTGCTCACCACTTTTATGAACGCGCCCGATAAAGTGTTTTCAAAAAGTGAATTGGAAAATTCTATCTACAATTGGGAAGCTGGGATAGAAAGCAATGCCATTGAATTTTTAATCTATGGACTGCGCAAAAAAATTGGTCAAAAACGGATTAAAAACATCCGTGGTTTGGGCTGGTATATCAGCGCCGAATCCCAAGACTAACAAAAAGCGATAGAAAAAAGGCTCAAAAATATCCAGACAATGACCGCCAAGTACCCACGAAAATGACCATGGCTAACCCTACAAAAACCGCCCTATCCTTGCAAAAATCGTTGCAAAAATCACTACAAAAACAATTGCTGGTTTGGATACTTGGCACGTTACTATCGATTGGCATTTTGGTACAGATTGCGGTATTTTGCTATACCTATCAAGAGTTTAATACCTCACAAGAAACCAATCTTAGCTATCTTGCTGAGCTGGTTAGCTCGCGCTCAACGGTGCGACCACCCCCGCATGAACTAATTCCCAATAGGCGAAACCTAGATAACAATCTTTTACCGCATGACTTACCACCGCCTATACCGTCTATACCAGCTATGATAGCTTCTGCCCCTAGCAGTAGCACGCCGACCACTGTTTTCTCACCCAATGATGAAAGCAGCGTACTACAGTATCAAGGCGTTAAAGATGGTGTGCAAGTTGATATCTTCCCTGCCCGTTTTGGCAAAATTGACACCAATTTTATTACGCCTATGGCTCATCCGCAATTAATTAACACCCCTATCGGTTTTAGTGAATTAACCCTTGATGGTGAAATTTGGAAAGTCTTTCGTAAAGACACTCCAAGGCGGGTGATTTTTGTGCGTCAACCTGTCGAATGGCAGAAAAAAATTGCCTTAAAATCGGCTTGGCAATCCATTATCCCAATTTTACTAACGACCCTAATGCTGCTTGCACTATTGCCTTGGGTATTAAAGCGCGTATTGCGTCCGATTCAGATATTAGCTAAGCAAATGGCAAAACGTCATGGTCAAGATCTCAGCTTGATCGAGCTACCCACTGACAGCCAACATCGCTCAATTCTGCCCAGCGAGCTGATGCCCTTGGTCATTGAAATCAATGCGTTGTTACAACGGGTTGACACGCATATCCAAAACCAAAATCGCTTTATCGCGGATGCCGCGCATGAGCTACGCTCGCCATTGACCGCAATCTCACTGCAAGTGCAACAACTGCAAAAATACAGTCAAGACGCGGCGATGTATAGCGACCCTGCAAGGCAAGCAAAATTCAAACAAAACATTCATAAACTCGCTGTCAGAGTAGAACACAATCAACATTTGGTGGAACAGCTACTCACCCTTGCCCGTATGGAAGCCCAGCAATCACAGCTGACCGAGTGCACCAACACGCCCACCGATTTAATCGCAGTGCTACGAGAAGCCATCAAACTGCTATTTCCGATTGCCGATAGCAAAGACCAAACCCTATCGGTTGACAACCATCTCACCGCGCTGGGGGGGTCCGCGACGCAGGTCAGTGTAGATGAAACTGCCTTGTTTATCCTCCTCAAAAATTTACTGCAAAATGCCATTTTATACACCCCAACCACAGGCAATATCGCGGTTGTCATTGACCAGATGACTATCGAAGACTTAACGCAGACATCAAGCAGCACCGATTCGACCCATGCCACCCATACCAACTTCGCCAACGCATTGACCCCGACCCCTGTGTTGGTGAACAACGCTAGCAACACACCCAATCACCGCGCAAAACGACTCATCGTCCAAGTTGCCGATACCGGCATTGGCATTGATGCAGCCCATTATCAAGACGTCTTTCAACCTTTTTACCGCGTCAATCAAAATGCGTCGAGCGCATCACTAGCACAAGGACAAACAAGCAGTACACAAACCCATAGTGATACTGCCAAAAAATCTTTTTCCTCCAAAGACACAAGTACCCATTCAGGTTTCACGGTAATTGGCGGTACAGGCTTAGGTTTATCGATTGTTTATCAAATTTGTCAACAAGCCCATATCGATATTTATTTGAGTCCTACGCAAGTGGTTGAGAATAACGCCCAAACCACTGCCACCACCCAAGGCTTAACGGTAACCTTGGTGTTTCAGCCTGCCTCAAAAACAACGTAATTTTATCAAATCATCGCTGCTTTTTTTAAATCATTGCTCAATCTAGTTTTCTCAAACGTATAATTGCGGTATAAAGTACAACAACTATGCTTGGGTAAAACGGAAGTCAACTTTACGATGTTTGATTTTATATTGAAAAAAAATAAAAAAAATGCGCTAGACTCAATGCATGACAAGCCATCGGGTGTGTTTAATAAACTGGTATTTTATAGCAGTTTATTCGCTGTATTGCTTGCGATTATTGAGACAGGGTTTGATTTTAAAGTTTGGTTGCATGGCGTGGCTTCGACGTTTTATTTAATCGTGCTTGGGCTTAATTTTATTGAGTTATTGAGTCAATATGTGCAAAAAGGTATACGCTCAAAGCTTGTGCTAACGTTTGATTTGTCCATTGCTTTATTAGTCATTGCGCTATTGGTGACACATTTTTTTGCCGATAATAGTTCTTTTTTATACAAATTCCTGTTTGAAAAATCGCTGATAAAAATTGCGTTGTTGGTTTCTTTTATTCGTAAGTTATTGGTGATGGAGTTCAGCTTTAAGATAGTCGTTGCCCATCCTGCCCAGTTGTTTATTTTAAGTTTTCTATTGCTTATTTTGCTCGGCACGTTTTTGCTGATGATGCCAAATGCCACTTATGGTCATATTGCGTTTGTTGATGCTTTATTCACTGCCACGAGTGCGGTGTGTATCACAGGTCTGGCGGTAAAAGATACAGGCGCTTTTTTTACCCCATTGGGTCAAATCATTATCATGTGTTTGTTTCAATTGGGCGGCTTAGGGATTTTGACTTTTGCCACTTATTTTAGCTATTTTTTTCGAGGGCGCATCAGTTATCAGACACAGCTACAGATTGGGCATGTGACCTCAGCCAATCGTATGAGTGATGTGCTAAAGACGCTCAAAGTAATTTTTGCGGTCACGTTTGCGGTGGAGTCCGTGGCAGCCATGGCGATTTATCTCAGTATGCTTGATGTCCCTATGAGTATCCATCGCCGCATCTTTTTTTCGGTTTTTCATGCCATCTCTGCATTTTGTAATGCAGGTTTTTCAACGATGAGTGATAGCTTATATGAGTTACAACTGCGCTTTAATTATCCGTTACAAATGGTTGTGGCGGTGACATTTTTATTTGGGGGGTTGGGGTTTGCGATAGTTGCCAATGTCGTGGAATATTTGCGCCATCAGGTGATGCGCCTGTTGTTTCCTAACCGCTCACGATATGGCGCCAAGCCGTGGTTACTGAGTATCAATAGTCGCATTAGTTTAGTAACGACCCTGTCCTTGCTAGTGCTTGCCTTTGTCAGTGTGCTTGCCTTTGAGTGGCAAGGCACCTTAACTGAGCATACCAGTGTCATAGGCAAACTTGTGACAGGGTTTTTTGTGGCAGCTTCACCGCGCTCATCAGGAATCAACGTGGTAGACATGGCACAGCTAGCGCCGCCGACCGTGATGCTTACCATTGCACTGATGTGGGTTGGGGCATCCCCAAACTCTACAGGCGGTGGTATCAAAACCACGACTTTTGCGGTCGCTGTGCTCAATATTGTGTCACTGGCACGCGGCTATTCTCGTATCGAAATATTCCGTCGTGAAATTGCGGATATCTCAGTGAAACGGGCATTTGCGATTATCTGTTTGTCAGTGATTATCATTGCTTTTGGCTGTACGTTAATACGCTGGGCAGAGCCCAACATGAGTATGACAGAAGTGTTATTTGAAAGTGTTTCTGCTTACACCACCACAGGTTTAAGCTTAGGCATCACCCCGCATTTAAGTGCGTTTAGCAAATCCGTACTGATTGGGCTGATGTTTTGTGGACGGGTTGGGGCATTGACCATCTTAATTGCCTTATTAAATCGCCCAAGGCATCAAAGCTATCGCTATCCTAGCGAAGAGATTATTATCACCTAAAGATAAATTGATAAGGTATAGATATGAAATACATCATCGTCGGTCTAGGCAATTTTGGCTCATCACTTGCCACCAAACTCACCAGTCAAGGACATGAGGTCATTGGTATTGATATCGACATGGATAAAGTTGAGCGCTACAAAGAATCCATTTCGCACACGATTTGTATCGATTCTACCAGTGAAAATGCCGTCTCGGGGTTACCCATTGCCCAAACAGATGTGGTGCTCATTACCATTGGCGAAGACCAAGGGCAAAACGTGATGGTCACTGCCCTATTCAAAAATCTTAATGCCAAATACATCATTAGCCGAGCGATTAACCCACTGCATGAAAAAGTGCTACAAGCATTGGGGGTTGATGATATCATCCAGCCCGAAAACGAGGCAGCAACGCACTGGGCAAAAAAACTGTCGCTAAATGGCTTAATTGATTCGTTTGAGCTCGATAACGATTATAGTATCGTTCAAATACAGACACCGCCTACATTTTACGGTAAAACAGTTCACGCACTTGATTTAATCAATCAATTTAATGTGATGCTGTTAACCACCATTTCATTTCACCAAAACCAATTTGGATTTGGTCGAAATCAAACTAAATCCAAAATTGATGGCATTGTGCATCCAGATTTTGTCATTGAGCCTGATACGGTTTTAGTATTATTTGGGGAAACCAATGACTTAAGACGGCTGTTCAAGCATATGCACGCCTCCCAGAATTCATAACAATAGCCCATCAAAGCATTTAGTCGTTGTGGCTAATTTTTTGATTTTCGCTAGGTTTCTTGTGTTTTAACAACGGCTTGCAAGGTCGAAAGCCGTCAGCCAAAATTTTTGGTCACAAAATGGTCAGTTTTAGTCACAAGCGTTTGGTCACGTTAGTTTTATTTAAATATTAAAAATAGATATCTTTTCAACTTAACAATCAAAATCAATTTTCCTAATCACATCAAGATAAAAATTTATAAAACAATATATTTTTTAAAATCAATAGCTTGGTGTAAAATTTAAGCCAAAAAAAACCTCAAATCAGGGGAGATTTGAGGCATAAAACTTTAAAAATTTTGTTTTTTAACACTTATCTTTTTATCAAAGAAAAAGTGGCGCAGCGGACGGGACTCGAACCCGCGACCCCCGGCGTGACAGGCCGGTATTCTAACCAACTGAACTACCACTGCACGGTAGCTGATAGCGATGATATAGGTTGGTGGGTCGTGACGGGTTCGAACCGCCGACATTCTGCGTGTAAGGCAGACGCTCTACCAACTGAGCTAACGACCCTGATAGGCAATCTATAAGCCAATCAAGTTGCTTCAATATCATCGAAGTGACGCGTATTATATAGACTTGTCATGGATTGTCAACTAGTTATTTAAAGATTTTTTCGATATCTTTTTGCAAGCTTGGCATCGCTTTTTCAAATTGGCTTGTGTCACCTATCAAGGTCGGCATCATCACCTGCACAAACTCACTGGAAACTTGCGATTGTTTACTCAAGATGCGTTGTCCCATTGGGGTCTCATAAAATTGGTTGAGGGCATCGACTTCAGCTTGGGTATAGGTTCTTTTGGCAATCGCTTGATAAGCTTGTTGCAGTTGCTGTTTAGAGATGGGTTGGTCTAATTGCTGTCCCAAGATGGTGCTATATTTAACAAAGATATTTTTAAGTTGTTTTTGCGCATGACGGCTAAAAATACCCGCATTTTCATCTGTAGGCAATTCTTGAGGTAGCCCTTTCATCATACTGGCCGCTTGCTGACGTTGGGCAATCATTTCATCAATCATTTTATCGATATGTAGCACCTTGATAAGCTTGTCAAGCGATGCATCCGTGGGCTGGGTTTGCAATTCGTTGATAGTCGTAACTGGTGGTTGAGCACTAACTGGGTTGTTCTGAATGATTAATTCGGCGTAAGCAGGATGAACCAGCATAGTCATGCTAGATGATACCAATAAGGCTAGCCCTGCTAACTTTTTAGCGGTTAATGACCATAATAGGCGTAACGGTTTGTTGGATTTTTTAGAGAGATATTTATGACGCATTTTTCTGTCTACTCGATATCACATTGGGGAATGTTGTTACTTTGAAAACGCAATGCTTTACGCATCTGTGCGGCTTTTTGGCGGCATTCTTGCGGGCTATCTTTGATTTCAAGGGGTGGTACACGGGTGGGCTTGCCATATTTATCCACCGCTACCATGGTAAAGTAACAACTGTTGGTATGGCGTATCGTACGGTTTTGGATATTTTCTGCCTGCACTCGAATACCCACTTCCATCGAAGTTTTGCCCACATAATTGACGCTTGCCAAAAAGGTGACTAACTCCCCTACATGAATCGGCTCACGAAAAATCACTTGATCCACCGATAGCGTCACCACGTAGCTACCGCTATAGCGACTGGCACAAGCATAAGCCACTTGGTCAAGCATTTTTAATAAATCACCGCCATGCACATTGCCGGTGAAATTTGCCAAATCAGGCGTCATCAGCACAGACATGGTAAGTTCGTTTTGTAAAGGGGCAACTTGCAAATTTTGCTGTAATTCAACGGAATTAGCCACAATGAAGATCCTTCTTAATTCATATAACAACTATTATAAAAAATTATCAACCTTAGCATAGCTGTGAATCAACATAGCGAGCGGTGAGAACGTAGCTAGGAGGCAAGGTAGCTAGGACGCAACTTGGCCAATACAGCGATGCATTAACCGCTAAACTAGCAAATTCGTCTTATCATCACAATAGCCAATCAGTAACTGACTGATTACTAGCCAAAATCTCGTTGAATAATAAAAAAATTCGAATATTTGTGATATAGGGCTTGACAGTCACGGTTAATTTGCTAAAATACGCACCACTTAAACGCTGCGATGATTTTTGCAGGTTTAACAAAAAATTCTACCGCTTATTCTCCAATAGCTCAGTCGGTAGAGCAATGGACTGTTAATCCATGTGTCCCTGGTTCGAGCCCAGGTTGGAGAGCCATATTAAGAAGACCTTTAACATCGCTTGTTAAAGGTCTTTTTTTATCTAGCATTATTGCTATAAATCATTTTGCATCATGAACTTTATTAATATTTTTTGCTAAAAAATGCTTGACTCATTTTTTAAATCTCAGTAATATACGCACCACTTGATTATCTGTTCTCCAATAGCTCAGTCGGTAGAGCAATGGACTGTTAATCCATGTGTCCCTGGTTCGAGCCCAGGTTGGAGAGCCA
>NZ_JBIQEC010000030.1:12987-21168 GCF_045370505.1 Moraxella sp. 179-F 1C4 NHS
TTCTCCAATAGCTCAGTCGGTAGAGCAATGGACTGTTAATCCATGTGTCCCTGGTTCGAGCCCAGGTTGGAGAGCCAATCAAGCCAGATTCTGTTGTATATTTTGAACCCGTTCCCTTGTGAATGGGTTTTTTTATGAGCAAAGTTTAGCAATTTGCTGTTTACTACGCCTTTGTTTGATACCCTATTATCTCACTTGCTAAAGTACTACTAGTACTACTAGTACTACTATAAGATACTATTGATAAGATACTACTTATGACACTGTCGTTTTCCCCTACCCAATCTCAATTTTTGACCCTGCAACAAGCGATTAATAAAGACCGCATCACCCAGCTAGTAAGCGATCAGCAGCAAGGTAAACTGTCGCCAGATGATAAATCTTACTATGAAAACTTAATCACCCAATTTATTGAGCTTATCAAGCTGCCTGATAGCGCGCATTTAGCCATGCAGCTTTTACCAGAATTCAAAATCACCGTGCCAGCCTTGCTTGATGGCATGGCTTATCGCGCCGTGGCTGATAAAAACCCGAAAGCGTGTGTGTTTGCGGCATATATGATTGACCAATCGCTGTTGCAGCGCGATATGACGCCCCTGTTCAATGTGATTATTGAATTCGGTACGCCTGAACTGTGGGTTGAATTGGTAAAAAAAGTGAATAATGCCCCTGCCGATCGCATCGTTGAGAAGGTTTATCAATGTGATAAATCGGTACAGACCTATTGGGAACAACAAATTTTGTAAAGAAAATTAGCTTGATGGTCGCATCGAGCGTTAAGCTAATCCAACATTTGGCTAAGGTTTTTGTAGGAATTTTACGTTTGCCTTGCTTGTTTCTCGCCAATGAAATAATTACACTAGGTTAAAGATATCTAATTGCGCTAAATTTTCCGTCTAATTGATAATTTGGTTACATCTAGCTTCATTGCTAAAAATTGATCACACGCGAGGCATGCAAATGATTAGTAAAATCAAAAAAAATCAACAAGTCATGGTTCCTATCCATATCAAAATCACTGAAGAAATGCGGGATTTGTTGACCCAAGTCGCCAAAAATCATGGGTTTCCACGTATTCAAGGCTTGATCCGCTTATATATTCGCCGGGGACTCGATGCCGAGAATGTCGGCTACTCACTTGCCAAAGACAGCCGTTTTATCGAAAAGCTGAAGCGTCAAGGGGTGTCCGATGAGGTGATTTTTGAAGCGATTGAAGAGACAGCCAATGAGCCAGAAGCCAAAGCAAACGATACGGCAAAACCTTAGGCATTTTTAGCCCCATAAAAAAACCCAAAACGCATATGTTTTGGGTTTTTTACGATTCATCAACGCTTTTATACGCTTATACAGTGGGATGATGCTCAATAGGCGGTAATGGCTGACCATTGAGCGCTGCGTCCAAGCGCTGTTTGTCTAGCGCATTTTCCCAACGTGACACGACAATCGTCGCACAGGCATTACCCGTTAGGTTGGTCAATGCACGGCACTCTGACATAAAGCGGTCAATCCCTAAGATAAGCGCCATACCTTCGATGGGCACAGTTGGCACCACCGCCAAAGTCGCTGCCAAGGTGATAAAACCAGCGCCCGTGATACCTGCCGCGCCTTTTGAGCTTAACATTGCGACCAATAATAACGTAATCTCTTGGGTCAATGTCAAATCAATATTACAGGCTTGCGCGATGAATAACGCTGCCATGGTCATATAAATGTTGGTACCATCTAGGTTAAATGAATACCCTGTTGGAATCACCAAACCGACCACTGATTTTTCGCAGCCTGCGCGTTCAAGTTTTTGCATCAAGGTTGGTAGTGCCGCTTCTGATGAACTAGTCCCTAACACCAATAGCAATTCATCTTTGATGTATTTAATCATCTTGATGATTGAAAAGCCGTTGTAACGTGCTACAGCACCGAGCACCACCAGCACAAATAGCAATGAAGTGATATAAAAACAGGCTATCAAAAAGGCTAGGTTACCCAGTGAGTGCACGCCATACTTACCAATGGTAAATGCCATCGCACCAAACGCACCAATCGGCGCAGCTTTCATCAAGATTTCAACCGCTTTAAACACAGGCGCAGATAACTCTTGAAAGAAGTTTAACACGGGACGAGCACGATCACCCACGGATGCTAACGAAACACCAAACAGCACTGAAACAAATAATACTTGCAGGATATTCCCTTCCGTCAGTGGACTTACCATGGTTTCCGGAATGATATTCATCAAAAAACCGGTAATGGTACTATCGTGCGCTTTGCTAACATATTCAGACACTTTAGCCGCATCTTTCCCTGTTGCCAACGTGGCTGGATCGATATTGAGACCCGCGCCAGGTTGCAGCACATTGGCAACCACAAGACCGATGATCAATGCTAAGGTTGAAAAGGTAATGAAATACAGCATCGCTTTACCAGCAACACGACCGACTCGCTTCATATTGCTCATACCAGCAATACCCGTCACCACTGTCAAGAAAATAACGGGGGCGATAATCATTTTAACCAATTTAATAAATGCATCACCCAGTGGTTTCATTGCCTCGCCCACTTCTGGGGCAAATACACCAAGCAAGATACCCAGTACAATGGCAATAATCACTTGTACATACAGAATTTGGTACCATTTACGGGGTTTGGGGGGTTCCACGAGTGTCGTGGTATCGATAGGTATCATGACAGATACACTCCTTTATCTGACGAACCCTAAAACTGGGATAAGGTTACATTTGCGATAAAAATTGTGGAATAAATTTAGCCAAATAGTCGCACAACCTTTAGAATTTTATCAGCAATCATTAGAAAATCTAATGGATTGCAGTGCTGCGTATATTAACAATGTGATAACGTATCAGCAAGGTAGTTTTCAACATTATTGTTAAGTAGCAATGGCTCAAATGAAGGCACTAAAACAATCCGTTGTATCAATATTTTTAGATGCAGGATTGATGGGTTTTTAAGCGTTTTTTGCTTCAATACTTTGCTTAAAATCAGCGCATGGTATGAAGCTCAGGTATTAAGCCAAGGTGTACAGCATAGTTATCCAACTTTCTATTTAGCTTTCTATTTAGATTTCTTTTGCTAATATTTTTTGCATTAATGTAAAAAAATGCTTGCATTGTTATTTCACTTGTATATAATAGCCACCACAATTTGGAAGCTTGGCAGAGCGGTTGAATGCACCGGTCTTGAAAACCGGCAAGGGTGCGAGCCCTTCGAGAGTTCGAATCTCTCAGCTTCCGCCATATTAAAAAAACCCCTGACTTAATTAAGTTTTGGGGTTTTTTATTGCCTAAGATTTATCCTTATGAATATCATTCTTTTACCGCAAAATACCTCATCGACCGCTATTATTGATGATAAAACGAGCGTTATGCATTTAAAACAGGTGCTTAAAGTGACATTGGGCGATACGGTGAAAGTCGGTATCAAAAATGGTCATTTAGGCACAGCGGTTGTGAGCAATATCCACGATTCAAGTATCGAATTATCACAAATCCACTGTACTATTGCGCCACCTGTCAAATTGCCACTGACTGTTATTTTGGCAATTCCCCGCCCCAAGGTATTGCGTCGTCTATTTTTGGACATGACGGCGATGGGTGCCCAGCATATTATCTTGGTCAATAGTTACCGTAGTGAAAAGAGTTACTGGCAAACCCCATTTTTAACTCAACTTGACAGCTATATCCATGAAGGCTTACAACAAGCCTGTGATACCGTAAGCCCGACCGTGAGCCTCAAAAAACGCTTAAAACCTTTTGTTGAAGATGAACTACCTACTTTAATCGCAGGTAAACAGGCGATTTTGGCACATCCTTATGCCAATGAGCCGTTTACCCAAGTGTGGGACAATGTCTTGCCACATGTGCTAGTGATTGGGGCTGAAGGCGGCTGGATCGATTATGAAGTCGAATTGTTCAAAACCGCTGGCTGCCAAGCAGCGCATATTGGCAATCGCATCTTACGCACTGAGAATGCCGTGAGTGTGCTCTGCGGTCATGCACTGTTAACTAGCCAATAAAATAGCCCATAAGAACAGCCCTACCTTGCCGTCAGCTAACCTGCTGTCGCCAAAGTTAAGCCGACGCGAGTCTGAAAAAATCATTACAACAACATAACAATTTTGTCTTGGGATTGATTTTGCATAAGGGTGTATGATATTTCCTGCTTCATGTCATAACGATAAAATTAAATAATATTTCATAACTAAACAACATGACTAGATAATATAACGAGATAAAAAGGAAAGTTCATGAAAGCGAGTGATATCTTAGATAACGCGACGTTTATGCCTTTTACTGCCCCACCTTGTTCGAATGGTCCTTACGAATTTTTTGACCGCGAATACTTTATTATCACCTACCGCACTGATCCCGAAAAACTGCGTGCTATCGTACCTGAGCCACTCCAAATCACTGATGACGCGCTGGTGAGTTACGAGTTTATCCGCATGCCCAACAGCACAGGGTTTGGCAACTATACCGAATCAGGACAAGTGATTGAAGTGATTGATGCCGAAGGCCGTCATGCCAATTATACCCATTGTATGTTTTTGGATGACTTTGGACCTACCGCGGGCGGGCGTGAGCTGTGGGGTTTTCCAAAAAAAATGGCATCGCCTGTATTAACCGTCGACAACACCGACACCCTACTTGGCACCCTCGACTATGGTAGTGTGCGCGTAGCCACAGGCACTATGGCATATAAATATGATGAGCTGGACAAAGCCACTGTCAAAGCCAATATGGAAAAAACGCCCAATTATTTGTTAAAACTCATTCCCCATGTCGATGGCACGCCGCGTATTTGCGAGTTGGTGCGTTATTATTTGACCGATGTAGAAGTTAAAGCAGCCTACACAGGACCTGCTACCTTACAGTTATTTGACCATGTGATGGCACCCGTGTCAAAATTACCTGTGCTAGAAATCGTCAAAACCTCTCATATTATCGCAAATCTCACCCTTGCATTGGGAGAAGTAGCGGTAGACTACATTGCCGATGCGCAAGCCCGTCCCGATAGTAACTTTCAATAATTAATTTTCAATAAGTAAAACCGTCATAATAAAACCACTTTGTCATAAAAACTTAAGGAGAAAAATATGGCTACTCAACTCACTACTGATCTAACAGGTAAAGTCGCACTCGTCACTGGCTCTGCAAGTGGTATCGGTCGCGATATCGCAGAAACCTATGCCAAAGCAGGCGCTGCGGTAGGTATTGCAGATATCAACCCAGATGCGGCGCAAGCAACCGTGGATGCAATCAAAGCTGCAGGCGGTAAAGCGGTTGCCATTGCCATGGATGTGACCAATGAAGACGCGGTAAATGCTGGCGTGGATAAGCTGGTACAAGAATTTGGGGATATTGATATTTTGGTGTCCAATGCCGGTATCCAAATCATCAACCCCATCGACCAATTTAGCTACGCGGATTGGAAAAAAATGATTGCTATTCATCTAGACGGTGCTTTTTTGACTACCAAAGCGGCACTTAAATACATGTATCAAAATGATAAAGTAGGTACTGTTATTTATATGGGCTCGGTACACTCGCATGAAGCATCGGCCTTAAAAGCGCCGTACGTCTCCGCCAAACACGCGCTATTAGGTCTAGCCCGCGTATTGGCTAAAGAAGGCGCAGCTCACAACGTGCGTTCATATGTGGTATGCCCAGGCTTTGTCAAAACCCCACTGGTTGAAAAACAAATCCCAGAACAAGCCAAAGAAAAAGGCATTTCTGAAGAAGAAGTGGTGAAAAACGTGATGCTGGGTCAAACCGTTGACGGTGAATTTACCACAACCGATGATATCGCTCAATTAACCTTATTCTTAACCGCTTTCCCAACCAATGCGATGACCGGTCAATCATTTATCGCAAGTCACGGCTGGTTTATGAAATAGCTGACTATTGGCTTATAAAACCGAAGTACAAGAATAGACTACAAGAATAGGCTACAAAACTGACTGATAAAAAAGGACTAGCTTGGCTAGTCCTTTTTTTGCGTCTGCAATCTATATAAATGGTTAATGCATAGGTTACAGATCGTCAATGAGCTTTCGACCATCACTCGCCACAGGTTCATGATCAATTTTTTGAATCTCTGATTTTATAAGCTGTTCCTTATTATCAGCGATACATTGCATGATCATGGCAAGTTGTTGCTTGGTCGCATCTTGATATTTTTCTGCTAAAATTTGCCCGACGTGACCCGCGGTTTGGGCGGCTTTTGGGTTGGCAAGCCAGCGAGCCAGTTGTTGCGTTAATTCATCACTACCATTGACTTGCACCAATGCACCCGCTTGTTTTAACTGATCCACAATCAGTTGGCAAGATTGGGTATACTGCCCCATAATAATTGGCTTGCCGACAATGGCTGCTTCAATCGGATTATGCCCCCCGATATTGACTAAAGACCCACCGACAATGGCAATGTCTGAGAGTGCATACCACACGCCAAGTTCACCCATACTATCTGCCAGATAAACGCTCTCATTTTTGGCAGGTTCGCCATCTTGACTACGCCGAATCACCGGCAAATTTTTGGCATCAATCAATTTGGCGACATCATCAAACCGCTCGGGATGACGTGGTACGATAATGAGCAGCGGATGACGGTTGGCATACTGGGCTTTCACGGTTAAAAAGCTGTCTAAAATTGCCAATTCTTCGCCTTCATGGGTGCTGGCTGCCAAAATCACGGCGCGATCTGACAAGTGCCAACTTTCTCGTAACTTTTCGGCACGGCTTAGCATCAACGGGTTGGTTTTACTAGACCATTTAAGCGAGCTGGCAATGCGGATTTTGTCACTGGTAGCGCCCAATTGGCGAAAGCGTTTGGCAGAATCGCTGTCTTGGGCGATGATAAGGCTTAAGTTCTCCATCATACTTTGGCTAAGCTTGGCAGCTTTTTGGTATCCCTTAAAAGATTTTTCAGACAAGCGGCCATTGACCAAAATCGTGGCAATTTGACGATTGTTCAGTTCAGCAAGCGTGGTACCCCACAATTCAGTCTCGATAAATAGCGCGGCGACGGGTTGAACATGGGCCAAAAATTTATCAATCACCGCTTTGCTATCAACCGGTACAAAACTATGGTACACCTTGCCGGCTGCTATCTCAGGCGCAAACAGCTGCTCGACACGATTATAGCCTGTATGGGTGGTATTGGTCACCCACAGGGCATAGCCTTGCGCGAGCAAATCTCTTAAAATCGGTTCGGCGGTATTGGTTTCACCGAGTGATACCGCATGACACCAAATCATCGGTTTTTGGGTGGTGATGGCAGGATAGACTTTACCAAATCGCTGCTCAATCTCATTGGGCAAGGTTTTGTTAATTTGCAGCTTGAGTTGGTATAGGGGTTTGAACATCGCCATCGATAGGCGGTAATAAAAAGGCGTGGCTTGCATGGCGATTCTTTGGCAATGGTAAAATGCGGTATTTTAGAAAACAGGGGTAAAAATAGCAATCTTTGACTTACAAAATCCTTATTTTTATCTATTAGCGAATCCAATCATTTTATCCAAATGACAACTTTAATTTTCATATGGCTTTGCATCTGTATAAAGAAATTTTGCTAAGTAATAAATCTCATTAAAATTTGCTATGACAATCTTTTCTTTCTTTTGTTTATTACATACACCCTCAAATGCTTCATTGGATAATGTTTCATAAGGATATCTGCCATCTTTGAAAATATCTTTACATTCCTTCAAATCATCTAGTAATTCTCTTTTCAAATGTTTTTGATATTGTTCGAGCAAATTGTTATAAACCCTAGGTTTCGTTTTCTCTAAATTTTCAAATAATCTTAGTAAGTCATGATTACCTTTGTTTAAAGATTCTATTTCCTTACCAAGCATACTACCTTTTACTTGCCAATTTTCTTTGAATTCATCACTTGAATATTCTGAAAATTTTTTGACACCCGTATTTTCTCCCTCACCATAGTATTCTTTTACTTCAGTATATAGCCCCTTAAAGTATAATTCTACTGAAAAAGCTGATAGCATGGCTATAGGGAGAATATAATCCCCACACTCATCAAGGCATTCTTGCAATTTTTCTGCAGCTTTAAAATAGCTACTACCATAAGCTATAGTAAAAGAAATTAAAAACTACCACAAATCCACATAAAGTAGAAGAATAGCTTATCGATATCATCAAGTCGCCA
>NZ_JBIQEC010000031.1:0-21037 GCF_045370505.1 Moraxella sp. 179-F 1C4 NHS
GATAGACCTCTTTTCTTAAGGGCTATTCTATCTTATTTGCTGCAATTTTTTGGTCTAGTTTTCGGGGAGTATTATACTATATTAAATTTCAAATCAGTCAATTTAGGAGAAGAGCATGATTCAACCGACCATGACACAAGTGATAAGCCACCTAACTGTCAAACAAGAAATCAAAAGACAAACTGATGCATTAGCTCGACAACTGATTCATGAGTTGAATATCCAATATGGCGATAACCTATATTTTCATTTAGGGTTATATCGAAAATGCGACAACTATACAGCAGTTAGAGATTGGGTCAAAGACAATTGCTGCGCTTTCAATTGCGGTGATTTTGATGATAGTTATCAAATGCTAAAGAAGAATTTTTTAGCGCTAATTACTAAAAAATATCAACAGGAAATGTACAACTAAGGGCCATTAAATGACTATTTTTTATTTGAAACAAAACAACATTACTGAGTTTGAATTCACGGTTTGCAAAGATTATTTCGAGACATCACTTGATCAGTTTATTGATCGATTGGCGCATATAAAATATCTTTGCAATTATTATCAAATAGATATTGATAAACTTACTGAGATTGTGCAAAAAGTGAGAGCATTTGACGCCAATATCTGTTGTAGCTATTGTAAAATCGCAAAACAGATTTATGAGCAAAGCTATATTTATCAGCATCAAGTTTTTAACTTTATTTGTGATGACTGTCATAAATTTATTTACTCAGCTAATCAACGAAATATGCAAAATTGTAGTCAAGATTTAAAAGATGACGACTGTCCCTTTTAAAATTACCCGTCCTAAGATTGTCGAAGGTAGGATTATTTGAGTCAGGCAGCATAGTCTGACCGAATTAATGAATAACAGTAGATGTGTTAAGCCTTAACAGGCGACACATATCCATTAGTAAAATGCAATTGTTCATGATTATACCAGTGTATCTAATCAAGGGTTGCTAGAGCAATATTATTTACCCCATTCCATGTAGCACCAACTTAAAAATGCAAGATAGTACCTACTTAAAATCGAAATTATCTCATTTCATATGAGGCTGCAATAGACAGGAGGGTCGCGGGCTTATTGTCTAACAATGAAAAAAATAGGTTTTAAAATATTTAAAGCATAAAGAAAATATGGTTGAAAATAACCCTTTAATCAAAAATATAATTTGTATAAATAGTGACAATTATACATAGCCGTTATTTAGATAAAGTGAATCTTTTAACAGCTTAAAAGATTTATTTTTGGTGATAGCGTCTTGCCCAATATAAAGAATGAAAAAGGTTAAAAATTAATTTTTTATTCGAACATCAACATTTAATCAGCCGTCTAATCATAAAGATTTACATGCTCAACATTGGCATCTTATAGCCAAGATAGCCCTTATAGCTATATTACAACTAAAAATTCACTAAAATAGCAGCAATAAGGTATTTAAAACTTGTGGCTAATTCTCATCATTTCTTAAAATAAGAAAGTCAATTAAGTCCCTAACATCTTTTTTAACATAGCCCATTCAGTTGATATCCATAAAACCAACCTGAAGTATCCTACTACCAAATTTCTCTGGATGTGTCTCGAAAATATCCGTATCTTCATCGATTTCGTTAAGGTTAAGCAGTATTCCCCTAAAATAGCGGATATCAAAATATAACCCTTTTAAACCTAAATTGCTGGCAACTTTTAAATTGTGATATTCCAATACCAGCAACTTTTTAAAAGTCACAAGATTTTGAGTGAAATACTCAACGACTTCTTTAACTGTGAGCTCATAGTGATAGTTTTTAGGTTTGCTTAAAACCAGTAATTTCTTTTTATCAATTTCTCGATTAAAAAATAATTTATAAAGCTTTTGTGCGCGGTAACTATTTAAATTTCCCTGAAGTTTTAATAAAGATTCATTGTTTAAATCAACATTAGGATAAAGTATAGAATTTGCATGATTGGGTAGATCTAAAAAATGATTTATTGAACAATTAATCATATTTTTAGATACAAAGTTCCCATCATCGATGGCTTTAAAAACATTGGCAGCTGCTTGCGATTTTAAACTACCACAGGCTCTGACTATTTTTAAAATTTCTGTCTGTTTTAAATAACTCATAACGCCTTCTGGAAAATTGCTGAGAAAACTCTAGCATAGCATAGCGTTAATAAAAATCATTAAATTTGCTATAGAAAAGTAGGTATACAGCAAATTTTACTTACATTAGTTTATAAATTTAGCGGGTTGTGTAACAGGATAAAAATAGGTATAGTAGAAAAAAGGGCTAAAAATGATAAAAAAGCAAGCAAAGACAAATACCCCCACTTCGTTTCGTATTCGTCATTTCTTGTGATGGGTAAACCCCCTCAACCCCCTTCCGAGTCAATTTGCTACGCAAATTGACTCGGCCGTACCTTTTTGCGCGATAAAAGCCTCGCGGAAAAAGGCAGAAAAACCATTAAAAGTTTTACGATGATGACAAAACGCCGACGCCAATCTATCCCGCTTGCTTTCAAAGTACCAAGTTTTTATCCGAGCTATCGAGGGACGCAGCTTAGTAGCTTAGTCTTTATTCCGGCAAGAAAATATCGACTCAAAAAAGCCAAAACGTTTGTGATAAAAAACCGTTTAATTAAATTATTAAACGTCCCAAAACCTTATCATTTGCCTACTGATGACACAGGTAAACAGCTTAATTATAAAACCTTAACATTTAACAAAATTAGCCGTATTAGACCCCAGTCGATCAAAATCCGTTTAAGTGATAGTGAGCTTTATCACTTAAAAAATAAAGCAAAAAAACGTGGGATGACAGTTGCCGCTTATATGCGAGAGTATGCTTTATCGCTCGAAGATCCCGTCCTCAAACGTACTCCGGCAAGATTGGATAAACAGTTTATTCGATTATTTGCGGGGGCTTGTAATAACTTAAATCAGTTGGTGCATTTGCTACATATCGATCAGCAACGTTTTGTCACTGTGGACTACTTACAATTGATTGTTGATGTGCAAGAAATGAACGAACTACTTTATAAAATTTATGGTGAAGCACAGCAAATTAGCCATCAATTAATCGCATCAAAAAATCCCACTACTAATCAAAATAATAACCAGCTATGTTAGTTAAATTCTTCGATCGAGGTCATGTTAAAAAGCATCATTCACTGGGTGGAGATGGGGCTAAAAATTACTTATTAAGCCCAGAAAGAGTAGCGAATGGTACTGCCGTTTTACTGCGGGGTAATGCTGACATTACAACGGAAGTGATAAATAGTTATGAATCACAAGGACAAATTTATACAGCAGGCTGTTTATCATTTGACAGTGAAGAATCTGCGAAGATGACAGAAGAAGAACAGCATGAAATCATGCAATCATTTGAAAATGCATTATTTCCAGAAATGTCTAAAAATCACTTTTCTGGCTACTGGGTGCGACACACCGATAAAGTTGATCCAACTACAAAAAAGGTGCGCTTAGAACTCAACTTTGTCTATGCTAACGTTGATTTAATCTCAGGTAATGCACTGACGGTGTATTACACAAATATTGATAATAAACGTATTGACGCTTGGAAGGACTGGACAAATTTTAGATATGGATTGAGTGATCCAAATGACCCAAAACGACGACAAGCCTTCGTGATTGATCGAAAACAACCGCTTACTAATCGCGTATTGCAGCAACAGATTTCTGAGCATTTACAGCAAAAAATTACCGATGGTAGCATTTTAAATCATGAGCAAATTAAACAAGCAATTAAAAATTTAGGCTTAGAGATTGTGCCGCTAAAGCGTGACCGTAATCAGATTAATATCAAAAATCCGTATGACGAGACGGCTGCCAATAGTATTCCTTTAAAAGGATTTATTTATGAAAAAGAGTTTGAACGCGAACGATTTATTTCAGAGCATCAAGCACAACGAGATGCAGATCCGCGAAATGAATATTACGCAAAAAGAGAACGAGCTAAGCGAGCGAGAAGAACATATGAAACAGAACTTACAAAACGTGCTGAACGACTTCGCAAACGCTTCAGAGAATCATATGCAACAAGCTCAATTGATGATCAACAACTGCAACAAATTGGTGAGCCAATTCGAGCTATTATTTCAGAAACTGAATCATCTGGAAATGATAAACCTAAACAAAAACCCTTCCTTAAACGAGCAGAGCGAAATAATAATCGAAATACAAAGGCTACTGACGCAACAAGCACAGCTCGAGCAGACAATGATCCAATCTTATCAACAGCTCGAGATGAATACTCAGACAAAAATAAGCCAATTAGAGAACCATTTAACCCACCAAAGCAATCAACAATATACCGATTTAATCAAGACTCTAGCACAGCAAAATTCGTCAACTTTGCGCCAAAAATCGTCATTAAATCAGTTGGTTTTAGTACTTTCACTTTCCAATACTACTTTGATAATCACACTTATCCTGGGGGTGACAGTAGGCTTTCAAAACAACGCAATCAAGTCAATTTGTTTACTAATCTTGATGGTGATCATCGTGATCAATTTAATAATAACATTCAAGCAACTACAAAAAGGCAAATAAATGAACAACCAAAACGACGCTCAGCTCTACAAATTATTTCTGAAACGCTCAGAGAAACTGTACAGCGAATTACACACCAAATTTACCAACCTCTCTACGCTTTTTACCAAAGAATTGGAGGGATTATCGGAGGGAGAAAACGCAATTATTTCAAAGTTAGACGAGCAGAATCAGCTACTGACCAAGCAAAACGAAGAACTGACGAAGCTTACTCAAACGCTAATCTCGTCGAATCAAGAATTCAAGACAGCAAACGACGAACAACAGCAACAAATAGCAAGCTTAGTTGCTACAGTGACCAAGCAGGAGAAATTAATCGAACGCTTGAATCAATTATTGAAAAATATGAACTAAAGAAAAAAGCCATTGAATTAGAAAAACAGCAAAAAGCGTTAAAAGAGCAAGCAAAAAATCAGCTAGATAGTAATAAAACGCTTAATGTGGAACCAAATTCAGTTTTAAATCACCGATTAGAAAATGAATTAGTGCCTGACCTAGAGGTTGATAAATTAGCATTGAAACAGCCTAAACTTCAACCGAAACCTGAAATTCCACTCTCTGATAAAAATCAAGGTCTAGCTAAAAAAGAGCCTGAAAAAGTAGTCATACCATCTCGACCAAAACCGAGATAATTATCCTAAGTTGTATGATTTATAGAGATCGTTTCAATTTGGCGATCTCTAACTTTTCCTAAACTAGCATTTAATGATGCAATAGTATTGATGGTATAAGTGGTTTTTCTGACTACCGCAGGGTATTTAAAATAGGCACTTAGCAAATGCCATTTGTCTCGCTAAGAAGCAATCACAGCAGTGTATTTAATGCCCCATATTCTATCAATTTTATCTAAAGCCAGTTCAGCCTAGTCCTTATTCACTGCATTATAGACAGGCTTTAAGCACCGTATAAAGACTTTCTGGTCACGACTTCCGACATAGTGAATGCTACTGCAGGTTTGATAAATCACATATACTTGAACTTCATTATTAGGAAATATTGCTTAAATAGCTTTATTTGTTTAAATATTTTAAGTTGGCTTTGAACTCGTCCATGCTTTTGATTTGGGTGACTAGTTGGTTTATCTGTCATTGCCTATTTTACTGTCAGGAGGATTATAAGCAGTTACGCACTTTCAGGAAAAACCTCGCATTTATTGAATTAAAGTGACCAAAGTTAATAATCTAACCACCTTGCGTTTCTTTAAGTTCTTTTAATAAGAACTTACAAATACTTTCTGGGGTTTTGCCTGCTTTTTTATAGCGATATTGATACTCCTTTTGTGCGTAAGACTTAATTTGGTCATCGTCTAAGTCCCATTTTTGTTGATTCGCTAAATCTGCAACTATACTCTGAACAGATACCGCATCTAGTGATTTTAATTTTGAATTGCTACACACAGCTTTATCATAAGCCCGAGTTGGTTTCTTACAATTTAGGATGATTGCTGCTTCATAACCAGTCGCAAATTGCATTTTTCTGTCCAAATAATCGTTATCAATGCTTGAAACACAGTCCGCAAAACTTGGTATTGATAAACAACTTAAAATCAACCCTGTCATTGTACGTAATTTTTTCATGGTTTTATCTTCCAATTGAGAAAGGTGTTTGAATTAAAGCTTTATGATTTTTTTATAAAAAATTTAGCCTGCCGACCAACCACAAGATATGCTCTTAGTTTTTTCATTAAAATTAAGCCCTACGCTTCCACTGCTATAGCCAATGCCATTGGCGGAGTGTTCACCAGCAATACTATCAGGATCTAGGATTTTACGTTTTTCAGAGGCGTATAATTTGCCTTTATTGGTATCAGCATAGAATTGATTACGAAGAGCCATAAATTTAGTATCAGCGAAGTAAAACAGCGTTTCACCTTGATACCCATTAGAATCCATTAATATTTTGGTCAAAGGATAACCAAATAAAATCGCATTTTTTAACGTAAATACCTTTTTACCCACATATGTCCCATCATCAAGTTTACGATGGTTTTCCATTTTAATCACAGAGGGTTTTAGATTCGTGGGAATTGACTTATCTAAATCAGGGGTTTCGCAGTTATCTTGTATCCCTTTTAGATAAGGCGTCCAATCATATGTCTTTGCTATGCTCAGTGATGATAAAAATAAACTAGCTACGCAAACTGCAATTTTTATATTCATAGTAGAATTTCCTTCTACAAAATCCGTTTATTAAAACCAGGCTTAAAACACCAAGCATAAATAAATTAAGAAATCATCACCTTAATATTGTTTATAGTTACAAATAGCTTAAGGCATAAAATCAACCGTGGTGGAGAAAAACTGATTATCAATCATCGCCACACAATAATTAACATTGCCATCTGACGCAGGGGTATAGGTGCCTGCATTCTCGCCATCGCCCATTAATGCGGTGTTATGATCCATCGTACACACCTTATTAGCATTTTTAGAAAAATTTAGTCTGGCATACCCTTGATCAGCGAAGAAAGCAAAACTCATAGGAATCACTTGCTTGGTTTTAGGATTTAATGCGGCATAATTTGTGACTTTCCCCCAGCCTTTAACTGACTTAGGTACATCAATGGGAAATAATACATAATTACGATTAAAGTTAATCGGCTTAGACAACTGCTGTTTATACAGCCCGATGGCTTGTGGACTGCAGAAATCTATCATAATGGCTTTATCATTCAGCGGTCGACAATTCTCTACACTAAAGCCTTGCACCTTCTGAGCGGCGTTGGCAGCGCTAGTTAAGCCCACTAGCATCAAAGTAGCTACAGATAGGTTGATAAATAGGGCAGTGGGTAAAAAAGCCTTCATAGCGACCTCAAATGGTGTTTAATAGTAAAAAATTGTTTAATCTTATTAATTATTAATCAAACTCGATAATCTTGCAACCCATTGATCCGCATCAAATTGATTTTTAGCGCGAAAGTCCTGTATTGGAAAGGGTGGGTAATTGATTTCAACCACAATACGAAACGAAGATAAATCGACGCGCTCATACCCAGGTGATTGATAAACCGTGGTAATCCCAGTGGCACTATTATGAGCAGCAGAAACACCGCCAGAGAACTTGGTTTTATGCTGGATATTTGAGACGTACCAACGCTGTACATCATGAAAATCACAGACAAGCATATTGTTTACCAGTCGGGTTTTTGGATCAATGCCCGTGGTGGATTGGGTAAAACCTATTTTGCGACGCGCAGCGTCGATCACAACGCCTTCACTTTCAAAATCGACTTGATAGCCTTGCTGAATAAAAGCTTGTTTATAATACTCATGGATTGGTAGATTGGTTGTGACCACTAAGCCATTGGTAGCTGCCACTCTGGCCTTAAAAATGGTGGCAACCACCCATATGACAGGAAGCTGGAGCAGTAGCATAATACCCAACCCTTTCATAAAGGCAGTGAAAAAATGACTTGGGACACTTAACCCATTAATAAAAGCTAAAATTAAACTAATAATGCCCATAACTTTAACGTAGCGTTTAAAACCTTTACCAGGTTTAGGTAGTCGATGAAACTTAGGCGGATTATTATCGAAGGCAGGAATTAATTGGATGGTCATGATAATCCTAAAAATTGGCGCAATCTTTGATGATTGACAATCGCATTTTGTCAACGGATGCCGGATAAACGAGTATTTTAAAAAATACTACGTTATTCGTAGTAAAAAATCAACGTAAATATACGAAATTCGTAGCTTTAGTGGTGGGATAAAGTTATGGGTTTACAACAATTATTTTCAAAGCGATTTAAAGAAGCTAGAAAAGCAAAACAACTGACACAAGAAAAATTAGGCATTTTAATTGGTTTGGACGAATTTGTAGCCAGCACGCGTATCAATCGTTATGAAAAAGGGGTGCACTTACCGGATTTATTAACACTTGAACGAATTGCCCAAGTGCTACAGGTATCACCAGCTTATTTTTTTGCAGATGATGATTTGGTGAAATTGATGAATAGTCAGACTAGCATTAACTCTAACCAATAATAACGTATACTTTGAATAGAGCTTTTTAAGGGTAAATGGTATTTAACACCGCCCATTGTATTAAGCAAAATCGACTAAATACCCTAGCACGGAATTTTTCCGTTATGCTAAGAAAATCGTATAATTGCTTTAAAATAAAATAACTAAAAATCAAATACTTGTGAAAGATAGTGCATCGAATTATTCGAAAATTCAGTGAACACGAAATTTTTCCGTATATCAGCCAACTAACTAGTCAATTACACTTACAGTTCACGCAATACTAATTTAAATATTACTCCTTAAGCTTTGTTGGCATTGTCATCATCAGGCGCATATTTAAGGATATCGCCAGCTTCAACTCCCAGCGCCTCACATAACTTACTCAACGTATCAAATTCAATACGGGTGGTATCGCCATTATAGAGGCGATGTAAGGTTGATTTACTGATATCAGTTGCTCTTATCAGATCAGCAACTTTCATACGTCGTTCAGCTAACAGCACAGGTAAATTACATAAGATCACAAAATTTCCTTACTGGTAAGTAAAAAGTATTTGCCAGCAACTACTTTTTACGATAGCATGTACTTACTGGTAACTACAAAGTATTTGTTGGCGAATATTTATTCTAAAGGGAGTAGGTATTATCTCATAAAAATTGTAGTTGCCATATTCAATTATTTCAATAGATAGTTAATATGCCAATGAGGTATGGAGACAGTAATGAAAAAAATGGTGTTACAGCAGCTATTGTTTAAGCAAAAAAGAAATGCGCTAATTCGTGAGCAGGCAAATTTAATTGCCAATAAGCTTATCTTAGAGTTTGAGGTGAATGAGGGAACAAGGCTTGCTTATTTTTTAACGGTGCCTCAGGGGTTGGATAATTTTATGGCGCTACGCGTCTGGGTAGAGCGTGAGTTGGTTCGTTTAGATGGGTTTTCCAGTCAATCTGATTTATCTCAATTGCATGATATTCTTTACGATGAGGTGCGTAATACCTTTGTCCGTAAATTTCCTGAGAATATGTTGCAACATGCTTAGCTGTGGCAGTCTTAACACTATTAGCAAATCAAGAGTAATACCGCTTTGATAGGCATATTACTCTTTTTGGTTTTAAAAGCTACTACAAATCACGGGCGTATTGTTTAACATAATTTCAGATAGGTGAAATATGGGTAAAAAACATTTAGCAAAATTTCTAAAGTTTAATATATTCAATCATTGTTATTCAGACAAATTGAACCGTCCTGGTTTTATCGGAGACAGGTTTGCTTGAGTCAGGCAGCATAGCCTGACGGAATTAATGAACAATAGTAGATATTTTCCGCGTCCACTACGAGCATAGCTCTCCGTCTTGCACTCGGGCAAAGCAGTGCTTCGCTAATCCTCGTTCAGGCGATACATATCCATTGGTAGAATGCAATCGTTCATGGTTGTACCAGTGTACCCAATCAAGGGTCGCCAATGCAACATCATTCACACCATTCCATTCAGGTTTAAAATAGTCAATCACCTCCGTTTTATATAGCCCATTCACGCTTTCGGCTAAAGCATTGTCTGAGCGAGGAATAGCGAAGCACTGCTTCGCCCGAGTGCAAGACGTAGGGCTATGCCCGAAGTGAAATCACCAGTCGTACCAACAGATGCGGCAAGCCCTGGCTGTTTGAGCCGTTCACTGTATTTGATGGATAGATACTGGCTACCCTTATCGCTATGGTGAATCACATTTTTTGGTCTATGCCTAGCATCCAGTGCTTGATTTAACGCATCAAGTACCAGTTGGGTATCCATGCGATTGGATACTTTCCAACCGACGATGACCCGTTTAAACACATCAATGACAAAGGCGGTGTAAACCTAGCCTGTTTTAGTCTTGATATAGGTAAAGTCAGCGACCTGAGGAGCACTGCTCCGCAAGAGTCTTTTCTTGTTTGGGGCATCGGCAGTAAAATTGCGTTTGACCAAATCAGCGGGTTTGTCTTGGTCATCACGCTGTTTGGTGGTGATTTTGCCTTTGCCCCGCCATACGCCTTGGATGCCAAGCTGTTTCATGAGCCTTTCAACAGTACAGCGAGCAAGCTTTGGTAGACCGTCTTGTTTGAGTTTGTGCCAGACTTTACGAATGCCATAGCGACAGCCACTGTCTCGCCAAATCTGTTTGATTTGCTCCATAAGGTGTTTGTCGCTTTGCTTGCGACGGCTTTGTTTTTCTGGGTTCTCTTGCTCGTCTTTGATACGATAGTAGGTGGATGGGGCGATTGGCAGGATTCTGCAAATCGACTCGACCCCATACTTTTTCTTTTCATCATCGATGAATTTGACCATTACTTCGGTTTGCGGCCCTTCTCCGCCTGGGCGAAAAAAGCAGCGGCTTTGCGAATGATTTCATTAGCCTGCTTTAATTCTTTGATTTCTCGCTCTAACTCGGCAATGCGGGCGGCTTGGCTTTCGGTGGTAACAGTGATGGGATTTTGCTTTGCTAGGTGCTTTTGATGCCATGAACGAAGGGTTTCAGGGGTACAGCCAAACTTCGGAGCAATGGCTTGTATGGCTGCCCAGAGTGAGGGATAATCTTTTTGTGATTCGATGAGTAATTCGACGGCTCGAGTCTTAATTTCAGTTGAGTATTGTTTGGTTTTCATAAGGGTATTGTCTCAGAGTTTTGGGTCTCCGACAATCCCGGGACGGTTCAGTTAGTCGAGCGAGATCGATTGATAGAGCGACATAAAATTATTATGGCAGCACTTACCCCTGCTCGTCAAATCAGCCAACGTTACAGTGCTAGAGAAATTAAATGGGTAGTTACTATTCCTGTAAAAGACTTACAAAAACAAGCTGATGATGTTGCCGAAAAAATCCGTCTGATTAACATAACAATTCAATCAGCCAACTGGCAAATTGATCTGACTTAATTTACACGCAATCTTTATTAAGTAATTTATAACTTTGAACATACTGGGCGAAGATCAAGACCCCAAACCGCCGTAACGAGGGGTTGAAAACATATCGCTATGGCAAAATGCATGGTAAGCATTAAGGGTGGGAAATGGCGACCAGTTCGACTCTGGAGTTACCTCTAACACCCAGTACTACGCACCCATTATAGCCAAGCTTTGCTTGTTACCTGTTAGACCTTACCACCTGATCTTGACAGTATGTTCACCTTTTTATTTCATCTATTATTCTTAAAAAAATATTACATATTATTTTTAGCTAGCCAATATTTTCATATATTAAAAGAGCCTAGCTGTGTACCAACCATTGTCAGTCTATTAACGCATATTAATGGTCACTTGGGTCAATCTCAGGTGAGCTTTCATGACGTAATGCGGCTACATCCTTAGCATTGACCGTGCTTTTAATCCCATTTAAATCCTCTTGGATATATTTAGTTACGGCTGCCATTTGCTCGTCATTTAGCATATCGCGAAAATATGGCATACCTCGTAAGCCATTAATCAAAATATTATAAATGTACTCTGATGAATGCATTTTTGGGTTGTTAGCCAGTGGTGGGTAATAGCCTGCGCCCGCCCCGCCTTGCCCTTGATGCAGATGACAACCTGCACAAGACTGGTGATAAATTTCTTTGCCATTGGTACTGCTAAAGCTACCATCATCACCAAACAGTTTATGCCATTTTTGATAATCGGCATCTTTTTCTAGCGGGGGTACGGCATTATAGTTAACAATGTGACCGCCAGTGTCTTGGGTCATTGCTTGATAGGCAGGTTCATCCGCTTTGGCTTGCGAATTAAATAGATAGACACTGCCCCAAGCCCGGTTATCCCGACTGGCGTAGACATCTACGGGTGCTGGTTTTATAGCATTGTTAGCTGCAGGTTGGGCGCTTAAGGTAGCATGCGATGTATTATTTGCAAACATACCCATCGCCATTGCTGAGCCACCGATTAATAAAACCGCTATGATGATGCCAGTGTTTGTTTTTTTCATATAAGTCTCACAATTGATTACCCGTTTAGAATTTTATGATGTAAACGCTTGGCTGTGTCAATACCTGATAAAATCGCCCCTTCTTGCCAGGCCGGTAAGTCTGAGCAATGCTCACCTGCCAAAACTACCCGATTATCAATTTGATTTAAGGTGCTATAGTATTGTTTACGCGTTGTACTATTCCAGATGCCATAACACCCCAATGTCCACGATACTCGATGCCATGCCCAAGAGGTACCGCTTCTAAATTCTTGTCGATACTGTGGGTGAATGCGTGAACCATACGCTAATGCGGCCTCAACACGCTCTTGCGGCGTAAGAGCATTAAACTTATAAGAAGCCGGGCCATAACTATAGCCGCCTAATAACACGGCGGGCCCTTTGGTAAATAAACCATTAGATGGATAAGCAATTTGGTTAATCGGCATATCGGTGTAGCTGACCCCACCATATATCCATTCATCTTCCTCCCAAAAACGGCGATTAAATTCAAGACCCACTTTAAACGAGGTTTCATAAGGAATGGCAGCAATCGCCTTTTTCATCTCAGTTGAGACTTCAACCTCAAGTTGGCTTAATACCGATAACGGAATCGTACAAATACAATAATCTGCCTGCAACTGCTCAACACCGCTATTGGGGTTTTGGGCATCTTGATGATAAATAGTTACGCCAGTCGAATTTTGGGCAATTTTAGTAACTTTGCGATTAAAAGTAATCATTTCTCGACATTCACGCGTAAAGGCATCACCAATTTTGCCCATACCACCCACTGGTTGAAACATTGGTGGGCTATGTTTTAATGAGAAAAAATTATAATCCATGCCCATTGTTGACCAAAATCTAGCATCTAACAATTCAGACAATGGTAGCGGCTGCGAGCTTTTCCATCTTGGCATAAGACCGCCGCCTGGCAAAATTGCCATACTGCGCTGCATAGCTAAGGTATCTGACGGTACATATTGATAATTGGTATTTAGCACGCCCCAAGTTTTTAACCAATCAAGTAGCTTTTCTTTGTCTTCGCGGGTTACGGTTTGGTCAAGCGCATTTTGTTGTAACGATTTGGCCAGTAACTGCGAAGTATAGCCCCGCATATCGCTTTGCACATCGCCCAATCGCTGTGGAACACCATTAAAATGATGGATACTGTGTAGATAAGCTTCATGGTTTTCTTGGATAAATGGCTCTAACGCCACGCCAAACTCCCGGCAATAATGAATAATGGCATAATGATGGTGCGGCAGTCGCCACGGCCCTGGGTTAAGATAATTACCCTCAGCAAAATCACAAGTAATCACATCCCCACTAATCTCGGTATAACGGTCGCCGCCACGTACAGTTATGCTACGGCCGCCACCGCGATTTTGATATTCCAATACCTTGACGTTGTAGCCTGCTTTTCTTAGCTCATAGGCGGCCGTCAGACCGGCTAAGCCTGCACCGAGTATTACCACTGACTTGCCACTCGGCGCGCCTTGTAGGTTGATGGCTTGTTTAAAACTAGACTCACCAGCAAATCCCAAACTGGTCATGGCCTGATACATGGTAGCTGCACCCGCAAGCTTACCTATCATGCTAAACAATGCTCGGCGACTAGGAGAATGAGGGGAAACTGACATAATAAGTCCTTAAAGGATAAATACGTTAAATAACTATTTATAAAAATTATTACTAGGCTAATGACATTATTTTTAGTAATTCACTGTCTCAATGTGGCATTCAAAGTCAGTAATTCACTCTATTATTGCTTGGGTTGTTGTATGGGTTCATGCCACTTAAGGTCATTATTATTTTCTGCCATAAACCTAGTATGAATCTAGAGCAACAAAAAAGGCTTGTTAAAGCAAATTAAAAATATCAAGCATGCTGTCTCTTTAAACACGGCGGCGCAGCAATAGCCACAGCAGTAAACCTAACAACCCAATACCGGCAATCATTCCCAGTATCGCCAACCATCCAGCATTAGCAATCAAGAAAGGCACGTCATTGGGCTGCTCAGCGAGCTTTTTTACATCACTTACTGTAAGCTCACTTGCGCTCATCCCCCCGATGTTGGTACGCACATAGTTAGCAATCTGGGCGATTTGTTCATCACTTAACTTGTTCGCAAAGCCTGGCATGTTAGGCAGGGTATCTAAGGGCGCTTTGCTACCATAGGCGATCACCTGAATTAGCCGCTTTGGCGTATTTTCGCGTAGTATCGATAGACCAGTTAATGCAGGATAGCTGGCTTCAGTTTGACCATGACCGTTAATGCCGTGACAGCTTGCACAATTATTGAGATACAGGGACTCACCTGTACCCGGTTTTGCCTTTTGTTGAGCGGCTTTTAATCTGTCAATTTGTTTTAAAAGATTGTAGGTGATATCTGAGTCTTGATTTTGTGGCAGTTTGGCCATATTAAGCGCGGCGGTCGTTGCGCCGCTTTTTACCGCAGGCACCGTTTTGAGATAGTCTGCCATCGCCATTAAGTCTGCGTCGCTTAAATGCTGCAAGCTATACAGGACAACTTTGCCCATTTCACCGCCAGCCAACGCCTGATGTTGTAATTCACCGGTTTTTAAAAATTTAACGATATCTTGTTTTGACCATCGCCCGATACCGGTGTCATTGTCTGTGGTGATATTGGGCGCTTGCACCCCTTGTATGGGTGCGCCGGCCAAATAATGCGAAAAATCATAACCCATCGTTGCGGTACGTGGTGTATGGCAATCGCCGCAATGCCCTAAGTTATCAACCAAATATTGCCCCCGTTTTTGGCTTTCGGTTAAATTAGGTGATACCGTCCATTTGGGGATATTAATCAGATTATAACCCTTCATCAATATGCGCATATTAAAGGGGAATTTCATCTGGGTCTTGTCTTTAGGGCTTTCATCAACTGCTTCAACTGTCTGCATAAATGCATACAAATCACTTAGATCAGGGTCGCTCATCCGGCTATAGGAAGGATAAGGCATGGCAGGATACAGCTGATGATCTGGGGCTTTGCCCTTTCTTATGGCGTCAGAAAATTGCTGCAAACTATAATGACCAATACCGTGGGTCAGTGATGGGGTAATATTGGTGGAAACTACGATACCCATTGGCAACACAAATTTTTCACCCCCGCTATAGTTTTCGCCATGACACCCGGCACAGTCTGCCGCCCGAGCAATATAGGCACCACGAGCTATCGCTGCATTGTCTTGTGATGTAGTGACAGAGGAGGTTGCAGGTATATTAATGGGTGAAGGCGCATTGGATAGCGCTTCTTGTGCAACTGATTGCTTCGTTCTAATGGCGGCTGTCGAAGCGGTATTTTCAGCGTTAGCGTCAGTAATACCACTCAATATGGCAAGGGACGATAGGATGAACAGACCTGATATATTACCAACTTTACATCTTTTTAGCCGATTAACGGTTTGTCGCGGCCGGGTACTGATAGGATTGGTAAGGCTAATCGAAATAATAGAAGGCATAAATTTTTGCTCATAATTCTTTATATTTTTACAGGTTTATGGGTTTTTTAAAACTTAATAATCAAAACAATGTAAGTTTATTGATATTTTTATTTCAACATCTTCAATGTTATGTTCGAAAATTATCAAAGACGTTGAAACATCGATTTTTAATATCAGAGACTAAACTAATTATTAGTGGCTTTGCATGAAACTTATCAATAACATAAGGATATTATCTATAAGTTGAGATGACTTTACCATTTTTTATCCAAACATAGTATGCAACATCTATATCAACGTTCAAGCCATTTTTTAATTATTGATTAACACTGGTCTATTTTTATAAAAACTAGTAATTCACAGTATATTAAATAAATTCTTCCAATAAGAAAAGCATGATTTGATTTGATGTATGTTGAAAAAAACGGAAGAAAATATTTGGTAAACTGACAACCTAAACAGGAGTTTACCATGACTAAGAAAAAAGTAGAATACAGCGAAAGTGACCCCTGCTGTCAACAACGGAATAAAACACTTGGTAGATTATGTCAGGCAGCCTGACGGTAAAAGTCTTGGAAACCCCCGCAGGTGACTTAAAGCCTAACCCTTTTTGTATTCTTTGACGGTTGTAAAAAATCTCAATATACCTTGTGACATCAGCGATGGCTTGCTGACGAGTTTCATAAATCCTATGGTAAACTAGCTCATTTTTTCTTGCGAAGCAGTGCTTCTCACCACAGACGCTCTCAATCGGAGCATTATCATAGCATGAACGAGGAATAGCAAAGCACTGCTTTGCCCGAGTGCAAGGCGAAAGCTATGCCTGAGTACCTTTTCGGCTCATAGAGCCAGCAAAGCCATGCTTTTGAATAATTTGGCGATACTGATAACTGCAATATTGACTACCCCTATCAGAATGCACGATAAGCCCTTTAGCGGGTCGTTTATACTTGATAGCGTTGTTTAAAGCCTCGCAAACCAAATCAGCGGTCATGCGTTTATTTAACGCATAGCCCACAATCTCTTTACTATACAGGTCTTTGACCGCTGCTAGGTACACCCAGCCTTCATTGGTCCAGATATAGGTAATATCGCTGACCTGAGGAGCACTGCTCCGCAAGAATTTTTTCAATATTGGGTGCTGTCACATCAAATTGCTGTTCAAGCAAGTTATCATAAACAGGCTTTTCGTGATTTGAGTCAGTAGTGACTTTAAATCGTTTGTGGCGTTTGCAGTAAATCCCATGTTCTTGCTTAATCTGACGCACCATGTAGGGGCTAATATTATGCCCTTGGCTGATTAGATACTGATGTAGCCGTTCATGCCCATAGCTTTGCTGTGTATCCATATGAGCGGATTTGACCAGTAGCTCACAGTGATTATGGTGCTGTTTTCGTTTGCTAATCCCACGATTAAGCCAGTCATAGTAGCCTGAGATTGATACCTCAAATAGCTTTGCCATGCGAGTCAGGCTGAACTTTAACCGATTCTGCTGCATGAAGGCGTACTTGGCTATTGGTACTTGAGCATAGCTCTCGCCTTGCGTCGGGGCGAAGCAGTGCTTCGCTTACCCCTCCTCATTTAGGATTTCTCGTTCTTCTTGGGCGATTTTTAGCTGTTTTTTAAGGTCTTTGATTTCATCTAAGGCGGCTATAAGTTCAGGGTTATAGTTTTGTGTGCCTGCAAGTACGCCATTTTCAGCCTTCCTATGCCAGTTTGCTAGTGTGTTCATGGGTATGCCTAATTCTTTGGCGGTTTGGCTGATATTGTTTTTATTTTCTATGATTTTGGCGATGGCTTCGGCTTTGAAACTTTCGCTGTATTCTGTTATTTTCTTGGTCATGGTAAACTCCTGTTTAGGTTGTTAGTTTACCAAATATTTTTGTCCGTTTTTTTCAGCATACATCATTGTTCTTGGGTAAGGTGTGTATTGTTTCTTGTCGTTTGATATGTGAGAGTTGAAAAGCGAGTGCAACAGCATACACTTTACTTAGCTCTTTGTTCATATTAAACGTTGGTCTTCATGCTACAATCTAAGAATTAAAATATCAAAAGCTTAAACCGCTTATTTCTAAAAATTTATTTTTACCAAAAAATATAAGCGCCTAACACAGCCCCAAAAACTGCGTTTAAACGTTGTCACAACTGTTACCGTTTTAATTAAATCATCGCACATGATCTTGGGTGTAAAAAAAGATTAATATTGGATATAAGAGAGGAAAATTGCATGAAATTTGTCGCAAAAACCCTGGTTTTAGCAGCCCTTACCATTGGTGTTAACCAAATTGCCAATGCTGATATCACTATTTATGCTGCTGCCAGCATGACCAATGCCATTAACGATATCAATAAACTGTATACAGAACAATACAAAACCAAAGTAAAAACCTCTTATGCTGCCTCATCAACCCTTGCCAAACAAATCGAACAAGGGGCAGGGGCAGATGTATTTATCTCAGCAGACACCGCTTGGATGGATTATTTAAGCAAAAAAAATAAGATTATTGGTGGCACTTACAAAAATATTTTAGGCAACCGTCTGGTTTTAATCACACCAAAATCAAAACCTATTACCACACCAATTAGAATGGATAAATCCTTTAATATAGGTGGAGCATTCACGGGCAAATGGTGTACAGGTAATACATCAAGTGTACCAGTCGGCAAATATGCGAAACAAGCCATGACCAATCTTGGCTGGTGGGATACGCTCAAACCACGTCTTGTTGAAACCGAAGACGTACGTGCGGCGTTAAACTTTGTTAATCGTGGGGAATGTCAGCTTGGTGTCGTGTATGCAACCGATGCAGCGGTGGCCAAAAATGTACAAATTATTGGTGTGTTCCCACTGACTACGCATACACCGATTGTTTATCCCATTGCTATGGTTAAGAAAAACGCTGAAGCACAGCGCTATTACCAATTCTTACAATCCGCTCCTGCCAAAGCGATTTATAAAAAATATGGCTTTAATGGGCTGCAATAAGCAATCAAATAACTATGTTAGCCCCCAATTTGACGCCAGAAGAAATTGAAGTGATTAAGCTATCTTGCCAAGTGGCAAGTTTTAGCTTGCTGATTAACCTTGTCCCTGCCATTGGCATGGGGTGGTTGCTCGCTCGTAAGGATTTTTGGGGTAAATCGTTATTTGAAACTTTGGTATTTTTACCGCTTGTATTGCCGCCAGTTGTACCAGGTTATATCTTGCTTGTGCTATTTGGCAATGAAGGCTTAATTGGCAAATACCTAACAAAAATGGGTTTTGAGCTTGCTTTTAACTGGAAAGGTGCGGTCTTGGCATCGGCAGTTATGGGTTTTCCACTCATGGTACAGTCAGCTCGTTTGGCAATTGAGTTGGTCGATAAACGCCTAGAAATAACTGCCATGACACTGGGTGCAAGCCATTTGCGGACATTTTTCCAAGTGACATTACCGCTGTCGGGTGCGGGGATTGTGATCGGGGCTATTTTATCGTTTTGTCGCAGTTTGGGGGAATTTGGGGCGACCATTACTTTTGTCGGTAATATTGAGGGCGAAACTCGGACACTACCGCTTGCTATTTACAGTCTATTACAACAGCCTGATAGTGATTCCCAAATTATGCGCTTGTTGGTCTTATCGGTTGGTATTGCATTTATGGCATTGTGGTTGTCGCAATGGTATGGGCGTTATAGGAAACGCAAACTGGCTTAGCTTCTCACCTTACAATAAATTCTACCTTAAACGAATATTATTATGATAAATATTACCCAACCGCTTGTTTTTGATTGTGATTTTTTACTAAGCTTGGGTAAATTTCAGCTGTTAGCAAATTTACAATCAACCAAGCAAGTTATGGGATTATTTGGTGTGTCGGGTTCGGGTAAAACCAGTATTTTGCACAGTATCGCGGGAATTAATACACCCAAACAGGGTAAAATCATCATCAATGGTCAGACATGGTTTGACAGCCAAAAGAAAATCAATCTATCGACTCAGCAACGACGAGTGGGTTTGGTGTTCCAAGATGCTCAAATTTTTCCCCACAAATCTGTCATGGAAAATTTATTGTTCGGCTATCGTAATATCTCACCAGAAAATCGGCGGTTTCAAATTGATGAAATTATCGACTTGTTAAAACTTGAGCATTTGACTCATCGAATGCCAACCAAGCTGTCAGGTGGTGAAAAACAGCGAGTAGCTTTGGGGCGGGCTTTGCTATATTCTCCGCAATTATTGCTTCTTGATGAGCCGTTATCCGCCTTAGATAGTATTCATAAGCAAGAGATTTTGCCGTTTTTTCAACAAATCATCACTACTACGCAAATTCCTATTCTGTATGTTAGCCATGATAAAGACGAAATATCGGCACTAACTGATGAGATTTATTTTCTATAAAGAAAGGTTCGGCACAATGTGCACAGTACGGTCGTTTTATATACATTTCACCCATTATCAATTTTAAAAATACTCGACTAATTTCCTTAGCGTACTATTTTCTCCGAATTCTGTGCTGACTGCTAGGAATTCTCAGCATATTGAGCTTGTTTCCACATTTCGGGTACATGTGGGAAATTAACAAATTCAAAATCGGTGCGTACTCTATATTCTGATAAATTCGCAGGTTCAAATTTCTCGTGATACCTTTCATCCCATAAAATCAATAGAAATCTTTTGTAAAGAGCTTTCCATTGATTTAAATCTTTTTTATAAACCTTAAAAATTTAGGTAGTGTTTCAAATGCAGTAATAAAATTATCGCATTGATTGCTTGAAATTCGGATATAGTAAATACTTAACTGTTTCAACTAACTACAAACCTGTTACACTTGTGTTTTGGGCTGTGGTATAAAAAGTATGCCCACTATACCCAGCCATAATTGACATAGTGAAACAGTAAATCAAACGCTTTAAAATGATTTGCTAGCTTTTTCGAAAAACAGCTTGTCTTTCGAAAGACTCGCCTAAGCCTTTGCCTAAAACGATTGTTATTACCTTCAATATCAACCGTATGGTATTTACCCACCTTTTTAAAATCAAGATCAAAGGCAGTTAAAAAGCTATCCCAGTTATCACAGCAGACATAGCCAAAATCAACACCTAATTCATCAAGCTTGGCTCGTAGCTGTTTGGCTGT
>NZ_JBIQEC010000032.1:0-18469 GCF_045370505.1 Moraxella sp. 179-F 1C4 NHS
GATAGACCTCTTTTCTTAAGGGCTATTCTATCTTATTTGCTGCAATTTTTTGGTCTAGTTTTCGGGGAGTATTATACCTCATCAGCAATCTCTTTAATTAAATCGAGTTTTGCCCATTGAGCTTCTTCAGTCAAAATATTACCTTCTTCGGTTGAGGCAAAACCACATTGGGGGCTTATACATAACTGGTTAATATCTACAAACTGGGCTGCTTCTTTAATCCGCTCAATAATAACGTTTTTATCTTCCAAGTCGCCTGTTTTTGACGTGACTAGACCTAGTACAACTTGCTGATTTTTGATATGTTGTAACGGTGCAAAATCTCCCGCGCGTTCACTATCATATTCCAAGAAAAAACCATCTACTCTGCAGGTACCAAACAACACCTCAGCAATAGGCGCATAACCACCTTCAGAAAACCAAGTTGAACGAAAATTACCACGACAAATATGCATGGTAATTTGCATATCATCAGGTTTGGCATCTACAATACGATTGAGCACCGTCACATAATTTTTAGCAACTTTGTCCAAATCAATACCACGAGCCTCAAATTCCGCTCGTTTATCGAGCGAGCAAAACTGCCCCCAACTTGTGTCATCAAGTTGTAAATTGCGTAGACCTAATGCATAAAATTTGTTTAACGCTTTAATGTATGCGTTAGCAATGTCATCAAATAGCTGGCTTTCTTCTTGATAAAGTTCAATCGGCTGGTAATTTTCATCACGTATACAAGCCAATAAGTGCAGCATACTGGGTGATGGGATGGTGAATTTTGTTGGGTAATTACCCGCACAATCTTTTAAAAGTTGATAGGCGTTGACAAAGGGATGGTCGTCACTAAAATCGATTTTACCCACAATGGCAATGGTGTTACCCTTAGGTTTCGCACCCTTAAACGCAACAGGAAATTTTTCAAGGCTAATCATCTCAATGCCATTTAGCCCCGCTAAAAAATCTAAATGCCACCACACACGGCTAAATTCACCATCGGTCACGGCGTGCAGTCCATGGCGTTTTTGTAGATTCACAAGATTTTGAATTTCGTCTTTTAGGATTCTGTCAAATGCGGCTTGGTTGATTTTGCCAGTTTGCAATTCGGTTTTGGCATTTTTTAGGGCGTCAGTGCGTAAAAATGACCCTACTACATCGTTACGGTATGGCGCTTGGGTTCGTGGGGTTGCCTGCGCAAATATTTGGCTCATAGTTGATTCGCTTTTGTTAAAAAACTTGAAGCGTCACTATAAGAGTTTTTAGCTAATCAGACAAACGCTGATTTTTCAAGGTAAAATGAATTGCGTTTAATGTTTTGACTACTAAACTGGGGGTTTGGTAATACATTTTAAGCATCCGTGCAGTTTTACTTAGCGAGTCACTGGCTTGTTTTAGATTCAAGGAAGTATATTTTATCCTATTACGACAGCACTATTGTTAACTGATTCATCTTCAAACTCAACTTGCCCAATACTTGTTATGTTAAAATAATATTTTTAAAATCAATTAGTTGCCTAATCCATTTTCAATATTATTAAGTATTATAATGAAAAATAACCTTATAAATTCCTCCGTTTTCTTCAGCATACATCAGTCAAGTCGTTGTAACCATGTTAATACCGTATGGTTAAACAGTGTGGGCTTATCGACAGTAACCCAATGTGATGTCTTAAACCCGCTCACCTGATTGTTAGGTTGCTGCGTGATTTTAACAAGCCAAGCTTCAGAGTGAAACATGGTAGGTTTTTGTGTGCCATAGACGAAAAGGTAAGGACAGGTAAAGTTAATCGATTGTAAGTTTTTAAAACCGCCCTTTGCCTTTGTCCACGCCACATAATAAGGGTAGCCCATATTCGCATGGATCGTCTGAGATGCCGCAGGTGCTCCTAGGACTTTGCCTACTGTTCTGGCTATTTTATTACCAATGCTACCATTTAAACGAAAACCAATCACTAATGGCAGCTGATAGCCTGCAATCACCAGCTTATCTTTAATCGTTAAACTAGCATTAAACTCCTCACTATAGGCATCACCCACATCAATGCCAATTAAGCGGCTGACTTTCTTTGGATAACGTACCACATATTGATAGCCATAAATAGCACCCCAATCATGTACCATCAATATCACCGGCTTGTCAGGGCTGACATAGTCAATCACTTGACGAATGGTATCAATGATGTCTTCTAATGAAAAAACCTGGGGGCGAGCCTGTGGCTCATCAAATAGAGGCAGCGTAAAGGTGACGCAACGATAGTCATTTTTAAAGAAAGCCACTTGGTTTTGCCACAGTGCTTGGGTATCGGGCCAACCATGTATCATCACCAAAGTTTGTTCGCCATTGCCGTCAATACTACCGTTGACACCTGCTATATGAAAAGTCGTTGCCATAATTTTCCTAATTGATTAAATAGGTTAAAGTTTTTATGTACTGACCATAAAAACACAAATAAAGGAAATAAACAAATTTTTGAATGTTTTTATGAACATTTTAGACTTAGAACTTAATTCAATTTGACTTCGCCCATCTTTGATTATGTTAAATACCAATCTTTCTTGTCTCACATTATCTCATTCTAAATCTTGGTACGTTATCATTTTTGCGCTCTTTTGCAGCGTTTTAACTTCATCTTTGAGCTCATTATACCAGCCCAAACTCTGTGGACGGCTATTAACATAATCGGTTTTCTGTGGAGGCGATAATGGCTGCTTGGTCTCAGTATTGATTTTAACCACATTGCTAAATTGATTGCTTAGGCTATTAAATAATCGTTTGAGTAAATTGATGATCAACTCAATAATTGCTTTAACTGCATTGTGTAACTGGTTAAATCCGACTGCAACTTTGTCAATTCGCTCACTTTGTCCACTAAATCCGTTTTTAACGTTTCTAGCTCGCTGATTAAGCTTTCTAAGCTTTGCTGCTCGCTGTTGCTCTGCGATATACTGCTCTGTAATGTCTTTATCGAAGCCTTTAAATCTGTCAGTGACTTTTCGAACTCGCTTTCGTCGACGATTTGTATAACATCCAAGCGGGTCAAGGTTAATTGGATCTTGTCTTGCAATTTTTGAAATTCTTCTTGTCCTTTTTTCAGTGTTGCTATCTCGGCGGTCTGAAGCTTGTCTAATTCGTTCAAGTACTCGTTGATTTGCTGGTTGTGTTGCTGGGTTTTTTGCTGTATCTGTTGGTCGAGGTGTACTAACAGTTGTTGATATAAGCTGGGCAACATCAATTCCAGATGTTTTTGTACCATCTTGTCGATTGTCTGCGGTTGCTGCTGCTTGAGTTGGTTGAGCGTCTGGCTCACTTGGCTGTACAAATCGCTCGACAGCTTGTTTAAGCTTTCGGTAATGAGTTGCTGGGTGGTAATGGGTTGCATGGTTATTTTTCTCTAATTGGGACGGTAATACGGGTTTTGGCTGATAAATAAAGTCGGATAGCCAAAACCGTTGTTCTGACACACGGCGTTTTTTGGATTTTTGGGAGTGATATTGATACCACCACCATACACCGCCTGGATATCCGTAAGGGCTTGGGCTTGATATTGAAGTGGTGTACGATTGATTTGTTGATTGAGTAAGCTTAGCTCCTTTTGACTTTGGTCGACCAAGATCTTGGTCTCTTGCCAATCCTGGTACTGGCTGTAATTCATCAGAGTCAGAATCAGCATCAGCAGTATCAATCCCCCCAATAGGCTGCCCATCACGATTCCTAGGCGCAGTTTGTTGCGTGCCATTTGCCCAATCAGCGCCCTGCTCTGTTGTTGGCTGTCCTCGATAGCTTCGATATCCGCTTGATGATTCGCCTCCATCTGCGCCCGTAGGGTTTGTTGCTGCTGTTGGTGATGCTGCAGGGTGGTTTTTGTCTCGTTGGTTATGGCTTGATGCAGTTGATTGCCCTGCTCCGTCAGGTGAGTTTGAATTCGCTGATAATCGTCGCTCGTCTGCTGCTTGAGCTGATCCATTTGCTCCAACATCCCAAGCAAGGCCTGTTTGGCGCTCTCCAAGGTCTGACAGGTCTGATTGAGCCAGCTTTGATGCTGGTTTAGATGACTGTCGCTTAAGCTTCGACTGCTCTTTTGATACTGCTCGAGCAGCTCGCAAATTTTCGTCATACCGCTGATAATGTCGTTCTCGACGTTTTTCAAGCTCGCTTGGAAAAATTGTTTCTGCTGTTCTAAGCTGGTCTTCTCTTGTTCCTGCTGGGATTGGATTTGCTGCTTGGTTTGGGCCTGTGCGTTGTGCAATGTAGCTAATAATGGATTGGGTGACGTCTCGCTCATAAATGACACCTTTAAGTTTTATATTTTTTTTGGTGGGGTCAGGGTTTTTAATACTGATACTGTCTTTGCCTCTGCGAGAGATTTCGAAACCGAAGTCTTCAAGCAATTTTGCAACGTCATCTTGACAGGTTAAAGGCTCATCGGTTTGTTGTCGCAATGCCGCTTGAGTTAGTACCACATCGGTGAGTTGTTGTTTAAAATCCTCAATGCTTTGGTAGTGTTTGAGCTTATCGATAATTTTTTGCTTATTCGACTGATCCCAGTCTTTCAACAGATTTGGACCAATACTGGGAGTCACATCCCGACGGTTTTCTAAATCAGAAGGATTGATAAAACCATACTTATCATTGGTCAAATTTTTCCAGCTATTAACAAGGTTCAAATCACGATTGTGATAATAGACTTGTAGATGATTGCCCGATATCAACTCAACATTAGGAAAGACAAAGTTAAGCTCGACCCGACCTTTATCCGTATGTTCAACCCAATAACTGGTGTATTGATACGGTTCAAGACCAACAAACATCATGGCTTCAAAGTCGGCCATGATGTCAAACTTTTGAGCTTCGGTGAGTTTGTCATCTTCATGAAAGCTTAGACAGCCTGAGGTATAAACTTTGGCAAATGGCAAGCCATTAATAATCTCAGTGACTTCATCAGCATCACCCAATAGTAAACGCGCTTTTTTACGAGGTTGATCGTTGGTACCCAGTAGATAATTTTTAACGGCACTGCCACCTAAGGTGCGTCTATCATCATCGGTGCCCCCTCGCTTGAAAAACTTTAGCAGCATTTCATCATCCAATCACATGATTATTTAGATTGCCATTGTTTATGGGTGAACTTTCTATTGGGTTATCCGTGGCAGAGTCATTTGCTTCAGTCGCAACATCCTCATCTTCAACTGCCCTAAAATAATTTTCTGGCACTTGGTACTGAGCTTTTAACCTAGCCAATTGTTCAGCCATATTATCAATGGCTAGTGCTAAATTTAGGGTATCAATCGGACGTTTGGCATTGGCTTGCTCATGGGTATAACGGACGAGTTGATTTAAATTTTTACCCATAGCGTGCAGTTGTTGTAATAGTCTTGGGTCAATCGTCGGAAAATCCCGTTCACGTCTTGTCACCTTTCCCTTAGTTAAAATTGCACGAGCATAGCGAGCCAAACTTATCCCTTCAGCTTTGGCTTCGAGCATAGAAAATTCTTCGTCACTAAAGCGAATGTTAAGCCGCTTATCTCGTAGTTTTTTTGATGATTTTTTTACCGATACTTTGTCCTGGCTTTGCTTTTTTTCGGCTGATTGTTGTGCCATTTTTAGTGCCTATCTATTTTTTATGAAGTCCATTTTTGGTTAAAGGGGGTTTGGGGTCTCCCCAATAAGCACCCATTTTAATCGCAACTATGTGAAGAGATAAATGGGTGCTGGGGGTTTCAAAAGGGGGCAAGCCCCCTTTGCCAGGACGCAGAGACAGTCAATTTACGTTAGTAAATTTGGTGTCTCTGCATGTGCTGGCTATGTCGATTTCCGAACCTTTATATTGATTAGGTTAGCATACTAATTTTTGGTTGTCATCTCATGAAATTGATGCGGTTCTGTATCTGAGTTGGTGATAGTTCTTTGATGAGTTGTGAGACTTTCTATGTAGGATAAATTTGTTTTCGATAAATCCACCCCTATTCTTTTAATTATTTGAAAGAGAGTATGATTTGCTAAAGATAGTAGAAATTTTTAGTGAATTTGGTTGGATCGGTACAATCTTTTTGGTGGAATCTTTAGTGTGGGTCTGTTGTGGGTTAAATATTTTTGAGATGGTTCTTTTGAAAAAGACAGCCAGTTCATTTTCGTTAGCTGTCTTTTTTAAGCAGGATCTTTATGTTTTTTATGATGGCATTCATAAAATGATTTGGGCGGATAAGATTTTAGAAGGGACAGTCATCGTCTTCATTATAATATTGCGCCAATGAAAAACTGCGATTGGATCGCTGTTGAATGAATTGATGACAGTCATCGCATATCCAATTGAATTTCTGGTTCTGATAGTTATAGGTTGGTTCGTAGATTTGTCGCATGATGTTGCACTCTCTACAGTGGGTTTGGGTGTCATAGATTTTGAAATGGCTGACCATTTCGCTAAGTAACGGTGCACTGATGTTGTAATACTGACAGATATGTGTGATGTGATCTAAATGATTGCCGTGAGTCTCTAGTGGGGTTTCAAAGTAGTCACGCACAATGATGGTTTGTTGTTCACTGATGTGATTTTTTGCGAGGTATTTGTAGTCCATATGATTGTCCTTTTTTTAGGTTAGGCTTGTGATTTTAGCGGTTGTTAAGGGGGCTTGTTCTATGCTATTTCTGGCATAAGTTTTAGAAATTTATGTTCAAGCTGTTGGTATTTTTCTTGGTCGTCGTTTACGTCTATTTCGTCTAATACTTCTGAAATCCATGTTTGAATGGCTTGGGTGTTGTTGCAGCGTTTGATGATTCCTAGAAACAGGTAAAGGTTGTCCCCTGGTTGTATCCGCTGTTCTTTGATTAGTTGGCTTGTAAGCTTATTAATTTGCTGTAGGCGGTTCTTTCTTTGGTCAAGTTGGTCATAGATGTGTTGGATGACGGGGTTCGGGTGCATTTTTGTGCTCCTTGAATTTTTTGTTGTTCGATTGGAAAATTATCTCAAGTATGGGATAATAGTTGAAATTGGGAATTTATATCTAAAAATAAAATTTATTCCCTAATTTAGGAACTATGTTAATATTATTTTATTCCTAAATCAAGTATTTATTTTCATTTTTAGGGATTTTATTGTGATAAAGATAAATTTGCCTGTTTTATTGGCACAACGTGGTCTTAAAGTTGCCGATATTGATAGAGATTTGGATATAAGTCGTTCGACCCTTTATCGTTTGTATAACAATGATGTGATAAAAATTGATATCGATGCCATTGATAAATTATGTAAGTATTTAGATTGCGCACCAGGTGATATTATTTTGTATGTAGATGATGACGAATCCCAGCACAATAAAAAAGAGCAACCCTATTAATTAGGTTGCTCTGTTCCCTACTACATAGCTGTATTTTAATATGATACGTCATTCAATAATCCCAATGATGACTTTTCACCATCCCCTCCCACACAGTCACACAGGCTAACGCATCGGCCTCAGCTCGATGCGCATTGATATGTTCTACACCAAAATGCAAGCAAGCCTTGCTTAGGCTAAAATAGCGATTGGCTTTAAAATACGGTGAGTATTGCCCGATAAAATCAGCAAACTGCTTACACAGGCATTTTACTTCAGCTTGCTGCAAGCGAAGTTTATGACCCGATTGCCGCATCATACGAATATCGAAACTCGCGTTATAGGCATACAAGGTGCGTCCTTTGAGTAATTGCACAATCGCGGGTTGGATATTGATAAAAGTAGGTTTACCTATCAGCTCATGAGGATGAATACCATGCACCTTAAATGCGCCTGGGCTAGACGGTCTATCGGTATAGATCAGCGTATCGATAATCACATTTCGATCACTATCACAGAACGCAATTTCGATGATTTGGTCTTCCCTGCCGCCTCCGGTGGTTTCGGTATCAAAGAACAAGGGTTTGCTGGTGTCATGTGTTTGGTTATAGGCAGCTACCCGCTCAAAGATGACGGCAATCTGCTCATCTTTGGTCAAATGACTGATAGGTTGTTTATTAGGCAAGCCACTCATTTGCTGCTGATGGTTTAAATCGTCCATCCCCATATGTTATTACGACTTAGGCAACAGTAAATCCAATAAATCTTCATTAGGCGCACTGTCATGCGTTTTTGACGGCTTTGGCCGATGTTTTGCTACATACCCAGCACCCATCGGTTTAAGTAGCTCAAACGCGTTCTCATGCGTCATGTTAAGCCAATCCGTTCGATGCTCAGGTTCAATCACCACAATCGAGCGTTTTTCATCTTCAGGTTTATGAAACTGGGACATAAACGGATGCTGATCGGCATTAATAGTGAGCATAGTCATGGAGCGAATCAATTGATCGCCAATTTTTACCATCTCATATAACCCAGCCACGGTAAAAGGTTCATTGTCTTCGCGGTGAATGCCATAGCGATGCGCTTTTCCGTTAATGTATTTAGGCTCATAGATGGTTTGTACCGGAATTAACGCAAACTGGTTATTGTACCAAGCATGTTTAAAACTCGGTTTGTCGGCAACGGTTTCACTACGGGCATTGTAGGTGTGTTTAGCAAAACTGGTGTCTTTGGCCCATTTAGGAATCATACCAAACATCGCAAATCGCCACTCAGCAGGATCGCCACTCGTATTTGATAAGAGGTTAGCAAACAGCAAGGGGACTTCATAGCCTGAATAGATATCGTCTTTAAAGTCAAAGCTTAACTGCTGATTGGTAAAGCGTGAAGCTTGCGCTTGGGTAATCGGTTGAAAGTTGGCACACATACAGGATTCTCTTGGTTAAATTAATGCACAGTTAATAAATCAGACAGTTTGGTGGTATAGCTTGGGCTTAAAAACGCTCGATTCATCTGCCAGTCTTGCTGCTTGGCTATGCCGGTACTGGCAATATACAATCGGCCACCATTGCCTTTAGATGAACCTTTGGCTTGAGCTTTGCTCTGGTGCGCCATCTGCTGATTAATGGCATCCATCACTGCCATTAGCTTTTGTGATTGCTGCTGTTTTAAGAAGTCAGGCTTCTCAAACAAATCATCAACGATGGTAGCTTGATCTTGAATCGCACACAGCATGACACCGGCTTTGGCATACTTTAAATTAGGTTTATAAATCCGCTCTAGTACTTGTCTAGCGCCAGCAATCATCACCCGGGTATCACAGGTGGCATTAATAAACTGATATTGACCACGAATACTTTGGTAAGGCTCATTGGGGTTAAAGGCACTGGTCTTGGCAAACACCACCAGTATCTTACACACGCTTTGCTGCTTACGCAGTTTAACGGCCGCTTTAGACACATGACCCATCACCGCTTGGCTTAAATCTTCAAGTTCGCTGATTTTTTTAGAAAACGAACGCGATGACACAATCTCTTGTTTAGCCATTGCCGCTTCTAAACCTAAACACATCACCCCATTCAATTCTAAATTGGTCCGCTCCATGACCACACTAAAATGCTGACGCACTAAGCTATGTGGCATCGCGGCAAACTGCTCAACCGTGGTAATACCTAGACTGTGAAGCTTTTTGGTATGCTGACGACCAATCCCCCATACCTCTTCAACCGGTGTGATAGCCATCAGCCGCTCAATCCAGCTTTCCTTGTCTAACACACAAATCCCTTGCGTCGCTGGATACTTTTTAGCAGCGTAATTGGCCAGTTTCGCCAAGGTCTTGGTCTTCCCTACCCCAACCCCTACTGGAATGCCAGTATGACGCTCAACGGTAGTTTTAATGAGCTTGGCGTAAGCTGTTAAATCGTTAAGCGCCGCTGGATAGCGACCTAGGTATAAAAACGCTTCATCAATCGAATACACTTCCACGTCAGGACACAGCTGTTCAAGTGTATTCATCACCCGCGCTGACATATCAGCATACAAGGCGTAATTGGAGCTAAATACTGCAACACGATGCTGCTGTAGAAAGTCTTTAATCTGAAAGTAAGGGAGGCCCATCTTAATCCCTAATGCCTTCGCTTCAGCCGATCTAGCCACCACACAGCCATCGTTATTAGATAGCACCACGACCGGTCGATGTGTTAAGTCAGGACGAAACAGTTTTTCGCAAGACGCATAAAAGCTATGGCAATCAATTAAGGCATACATACGTACTAAGACAATCAAAAATGAGTCTTTAGTGTAGAAAAAAAAGCAAGACATCGAAATGACAAATAACGATTAAACGACGATGGTCGTCGTGTGAGTTGTAAACAGCGATAAGAAATTAGATGAAATGAAAACTTACTTGTAGATAGGACGTTTAGTGCCGCGACCAATAGGGCGAATGACATTAGTGACCACACCAAATACTTCAAAGTCAATTTCACCGACTAAGGTAATGTCTTCAAAGGATTCGTTATGGGCAATTAAACTTGGATAAGGATAAAGATTGAGCTCTTTAACAGTGAATTCGTTAAATAAGCGAGCGACGATAATGTCGCCATGTTGGGGCTCAAGACTCCGATCCACCACCAGCAAGTCATTGGGATAGATACCGGCATCAATCATCGACAACCCATCGACTCTGACTAAGAAAGTGGCATTAGGATGATCGATACACAAGTCATTTAAATCCACACATTCTTCAACATACCCTTCAGCAGGTGAGGGAAATCCTGCTGGAATGGCTTCTAAAAACAAAGGAATGGGTTGGTAGCTTTGGGCTTCGAGTCGGTGAAGGATGGTGACGGTCATAATAGGGTCGTCATATTGATAATTGGTATGACTATGCTAATTTCATTAATCCTAAATTTCAAATTGATTTTTTAAATCCTACTTGCACTAAGTACTTTTCATAAAACTTAACTCGCTCAGGATCTGAAAGCTCATTGGCAATTTGTTCGGCAAACACGTCATAGTTTCGACCTGCCTCCCCTTTAGCAAGGTAAGATAATTCATGAAGCTTGGATAACTTTTTTGCAAAATGGTAACGCTGACTATCGGTCATTGGCACGAACATATCGAGGGTATTGGTATCACGTTTTACATCCTTTAATGGTGCTTCTTTATTTTTTAAAGTTACCGTAAAAATAAATCCTATGATACTCCGTCCCTCTTTAATTTGTTGGTAGGACACTTTTAAGTCAGTCACTTTATTAATTTCATTAACCGCCATATCTAAGACACGTTTTTTAAAATCAAACATCCTAGCATATTCGTTTTCTTGCAATCCTAACTGCGCTCTAAATGTTTCTAATTCAAATAAAGGGGTCTTTTTTGCCGCTTTCCATTGAACAAGTAATTCATATAACCGAGTTGAATAAGCGCTATCCAAACCAGATGTTTGTTGTAAAGAATACTGAGTAAAAAAATCAACTGCACCATCAATTCTGCTAATTCCCTTGACTACCGCTGGCGTAAAAGATAATTCAATTTCACCTTGGTTATCTAAATACCGCACTTGAGACAACCAACGACTTTTTACCAGTAGACCATCTTCATCAATAAAGCTAAATCGGCGATTAAACAATGTCTCTTCAGTTTCTTTAATCCTCATATAGGCATTTTGTCGCGTAGTTTCAAATACCTCTACATAGCGTGACGCACTAATTGTTAAAGGCGTAGATGGATCTAGACCTTTTCCACTTTCACGAGCATCTACAATCGCTAATTGGATAATTCGTATTTCAGCTAGGCTTAAATTTTGAAGTGCAGAATTAAGTCTATTAGACTTAACGACTATATCTTTTTGAGTTGAAGATTTAGACATTTGAGTTTATTTTAAAAACTTATTTAAGACGATTATATTTTTTATGTCGTTTAAACGCAACAGATATATTATGCGTTTTATATGAATCATTAGGAATTAAATTGGTAATAAAATGTCGTCTTATAATAAATTTATCTGAATCAATCCTGAGGTAACAATTTGTCGTCCTATTATTTTAAAAATTTTAAGGTAACTAAATGTCGTCTAATAATATATATTTAGATATCTTTATTTAAGGTAACTAAACGTCGTCTTATGGGTAATTAAATGTCGTCTTATGGGTAATTAAATGTCGTCTTATGGGTAATTAAATGTCGTCTTATGGGTAATTAAATGTCGTCTAATATCTTATATAAGCCTTGGTATAGGCGACTTGCGGCTTGTTTAAAAACTATTAAAAGTATTTAAAAACATTAAAAACCTAATTTTCTCATTAAAATAGTGAGGTAATGAAACGTCGTCTTATTTTTTTATCAAAAACAGTAAATAAAATATAGAGCTTTTTTAGCTAACTAATTGATCAGCAATTACCTCTGCTTGATGTAATACGAGTTCTGTAGCTAAAAGCTCCATATCAGGTGGATAACCATATTTCCTGAGCAAACGTTTTACGACAGTACGAATTTTGGCTCTAGCAGATTCTTTGATTGTCCAATCAACACTTATGTTATTACGAATGGTTGATGTTAAAACAATGGCGAGTTCTCGCAGTTTATCTTTACCCATGAGTTCTTTGGCACTGTCATTTTCGGCAACCGCAGAGTAAAACGCATATTCAAAATTAGTGAGTTTAAGTTCATTGGCTAAATTGTCAGATAGTTTGATTTCTTTGGCTAACTTAATAAGCTCTTCAATTACTTCAGCTGCAGTTAAGACTTTGTTCTGGTAGCCTTTGATAGCGTTGTTGAGCATCTCCATGAGCTTTTTGCCTTGGGTAACGCTGTGTTGCTCTCGCACTTTTATTTCATCATTCAGTAGTTTTTTAAGAGTTTCTAGAGCGATGTTTTTGTGTTCATAATCTCGCATTTCTTCCATAAATTCATCAGATAAGATAGAGATGTCAGGTTTTTGAATACCAGCGGCATTAAAGATATCGACGACCTTTTCACTGACCAAGGCTTGGTCGATTGTTTGTCTGACTCTGGTTTCTAATTCGGTGTCGCTAATCCCTATTGGATTGGGTGAATTTTCGTCAAATTTGGCAAGACATGCTTTAACCGCTTGGAAATACGCTACAAGGGGTGCATTTTCCATTGCGGTAGGATGGGGTACGGCTAGGGCAAAAGATTGACTGAGCGAGCTTACGGCACGAATAAAACGGGTCTTTCCTTCCCCTTGCTCAATGCCTAAGATAAAATCTTCGGATTCGAGAATGATTTTGAGTTTTTCAGCGGTGTCTGAGGTAAAGTATTTGTGATAGTCGTAACCGTGCATAATGCCGTCTAACACTTCCAGTTTTTCTTTCATGATAATGACGGCTTCATCTTGCACCACGGCTGGGTCGCCCTTACCGCCAGCATCTGAGTAAAAGCTCAAGGCTTCTTTCAGATCGGCAGCAATACCCAGATAATCAACGATCAAGCCCCCTGCTTTATCCTTGTACACCCGATTGACACGGGCAATCGCTTGCATTAAGTTATGACCTTTCATCGGTTTATCGATGTAAAGCGTGTGCATACTGGGAGCGTCAAAGCCTGTTAGCCACATATCCCGCACGATAACCAGTTTGAGCTTATCCTCTGGGTATTTCATACGGTTGGCTAAAATTTGGCGGTCTTTTTTCGTTGTATGATGCTTGGCAAGAGCTGCCCCATCTGCTGCCGATGAGGTCATAATCACTTTGATGACGCCGTCGTATAAATCACCACCGCTCCACGCTGGGCGTAATGCAATTATCGCATTGTACAAATCCACTGCAATCCGCCGAGACATGGCAACAATCATGCCTTTACCTTGGTTGGCATTGGCAAATAGGCGTTGTTCAAAATGTTGTACGATGTCGGCAGCGACCGCTTGGATACGGTCATGGCTACCGATTAAGGCTTCGGCTTTGACCCATTTGGCTCGTGCTTGTTGGGTGGCGGTGAGTTCATCTTCGTTAAATTCTTCATCAAAGTCGGCTATCAATTTTTTGCCTTCGTCACTAATCGCCACTTTGGCAAGCCGTGATTCATAGAAAATCCGCACCGTTGCCCCATCTTCAACGCCTTGGGAGATGTTGTAAATATCAACATAATCACCAAACACCGCTGGGGTGTTGATATCGTTTTTTTCAATCGGTGTGCCTGTAAAGCCTAGATGAGTGGCATTGGGCAATGCATCACGCAAATATTTGGCAAAACCATAAACCGTGCGTTTGCCTGTCACGTCACCAGCATCGTTTTTGACATCGACTTCTTTGGCGGTAAAGCCATATTGCGAGCGGTGTGCTTCGTCGGCGATGACGATGATGTTATGGCGTTCGGACAGCGTGTCATAGACATTGCTACCGTCTTCTGGCTGGAATTTTTGAATGGTGGTAAAAATGACACCGCCAGAATTGACTTTAAGTAGTTCTTTGAGCTGCTCTCGATCTCCGGCTTGTTTTGGAGATTGCCTAAGCAATTCAACCGATGCCGAGAATGTAGTAAAAAGCTAGTCGTCTAAGTCGTTACGGTCGGTCAATATAACCACGGTTGGGTTATTCATGGCAAGCACGATTTTGCCTGTGTAGAACACCATTGACATAAGGCTAAATTATTGCTGACATTATTGGGTGTGGTGAGTTGGTTATTTTGGCTGATACGCTAATAGGCTTCAAGTCATTGTTCTGGGGTAAGTTGTGGGTTGATGGTAGCGATAGCTTGCAGGACATTGTCTTGGAGCAAAACTTGGCTATAGGCTCGTAGCGGTTTTATGCCGTAGGGTTCGATATCGACGCCTTAAACGTGGCGATAGCCGATGGCTTGGAGTTGTTCGATAGCTATTTGTTCGATGTCAGATTCGTAGATTTCGCTCATAGGAACATCCGTTTCTGTTTTTTAAGTTTTGGGAAAGTGTGGCAATTTGCCACAGTTTTATTTGTCTAACTCTAACTCATTCAACATTTTTTCTAATTGATAAACTGCAACGCCAATCGGCTGGGGGTTTTGATTGAGTGCATATTCAACCACGACTTCGTTACGACTTTTACAAAGTAACAAGCCTATTGTTGATGTGTCATGTTCGGTTTTGAGTTGCCTATCGACTGCAGTCACGTAGAAATTGAGTTGCCCGATATGCTCAGGTTTAAAATCGCCAGTTTTTAATTCGATGACAACGTAACAGCGAAGTTGCAGATGATAGAAAAGCAAATCGATATAAAAGTCGTCACCACCAACTTCAATATGCCGCTGTTTGCCAACAAACGCAAAACCTGTCCCTAACTCGAGTAAAAATGCCATAATATGCTGGGTTAAAGCGGTTTCCAATTCTCGTTCATGATAGGCTTCGCCAAATCTGAGAAAGTCAAAAATATAAGGATCTTTGAAAGTTTGAGTCGCCAAATCTGACTGTATCTCTGGCAATGTTTGCGAAAAATTATTAGCGGCTTGTCCTGTACGTTCCAGCAAACTGCTTTCTATTTGATGGACTAAGACATTGCGTGACCAACCATGCTTAATGGCTTTTTGGGCGTACCATAGTCTTGTTTCATTGTCAGAAAATTTATCCAATAGTACAAGATTATGACCCCATGGTAATAGTGCAACAGCCTGCTGCACTATTTGCTTATCTTGCCATGCTTCGGCAAACTTGCGCATATATTTTAGGTTGCGAGTAGAAAAGCCTTTGATTTCTGGGAATTCGGCGGATAGGTCTTTGGATAGTCTGTCAACAACTTTTGCACCCCAACCTTGTTGGTTTTGACGTTGTAGGATGTTTTGTCCGATTTGCCAATATAACAGCACCAGTTCTTGATTAACCGCAAGTATAGCTCGTTGTTGAGATGAGCGAATCTGTGTTTTGAGCTGATTGAGCCAGTCTTGGTAGCTCTGTTCGCTGGTTTGCTCGGTTAAAGACATTGATAATTTTCTCTTGTTTGGAAACTGTGGCAATTTGCCACAGTTTCGATTTTTCATGATTAGTTAAAAAGTGTGGCAATTTGCCACAGTTCTTCTTTTTTGGATAGAAAGTTTAAGATGACACATTTTTTGTCATTAACGTTTCGATAAATTGTTCAATCTCAGTGCGTTGTTGTTGGTCTAAGTCTTTGGCATTGATTTCGACCACATACTTTTTGCCTTTGTGATGAAATTTTCCAATGGGTTTACCGCCTGATAAAATCGGTTTGATGTCAGGCGCGGCAACTGGTGGATAATAAATTTGTGATTTAAGTTCTTTTAAAGACTCGCTTTGAATAAATTCTGCAATTCTGCCTTGCTCCAACTTACCTAACTCTAGTAACTCCCAAACACGACTTAGAACTTCATCAGTTTGTTGTTCAGAAAACTTGAATTGATTCAATACCTGTTTAATGTCATACGCTGCCGAGCGGGATAATAATTTTGGCTTGGTAGCGACTTTATCCAAAAATGATGTTGGTAAGTCGTGATAGGCAAGATAGCGGTACATTTCCTTGCGGTCAAGACCGACAGCTTCGGCAAGGCGAGATTTATTGGGAAAATGTTTCTCGATATTACGCAGTGCTTGAGCGATTTCATAATCGCACAAATCTTCACGACTGGCATTTTCGGCGAGTGCTAAAATGGCAATCTCGCTATCGCTTGCTCGTGACACAATCGCATCGATATGGGTTTTGCCAAGAAGTTCGTGAGCCTTAAAACGGCGTTCCCCTGCAATCAGCTCATAATCGCCTAAGCCTGTTTCTCGTACGGTAATGGGTTGTAGCAGTCCCATTTCTTTGATGGATTCTGCAAGATTGGCGATTTCTGTTTCATCAAATACTGTTCTGGGTTGAAAAGGATTAGACTTGATTTTATCAAGTGGTAATCGTTTTAACTCATTACCGACATCTAAATAGGTCGATTGGTTGGCATTGGCATGACGGGCGTTGTTATCAGCTAATTTTTGAGCCAATAATGTTTTTATATCTTTACTCATCATCAACTCCTTTAGTAGCCTGGAGTTCTACATCAGAATTATCTGTTTTGAGGTATAGCTCATTTGCTACCCAAACAGCTAATTTACGAAATTCGCGGGCGACTTTGGAGGAACGGTCGATTTTCTGAATGCTGGTTTGCGCCATGGCGGCTTGGTTAATTTTGGTACTGGTTGGAATCTTAACTGGAATAAGCTTTCCAATTTGTTCTTTGGCTGAGCTTTCAATCAGTTTACAGACGGTTTGACGTTCATCATGACGAATCAGTAATGCACCCAGCAAGTTCAGATTAGGATTTATGCGATGAATCTTTTGTAGATGACGTGTTAAGTCAGTCACGCCATACATACCGTACTGTGATCCCGATTCTATCGGTATAATTAAATCGGTCGCAGCTGCTAAAGCATTACTGGTCAAAAGTTTAAGACTGGGTGGACAATCAATCAAAATAACATCATACAAACCTATAAGTGGTGATATTTTGTCACGCAACTCTTCAGAAGGACGCGGTGTGTCTTCTTTTAGCTTATCTTCTGTCATACCCAGTGCTAAAGAACCGTAAACTAAAGATACCCCTTCAAGATAAGTATCTTCATGAATCGCAAGGGGTAACTTCTCGGGCTCTGACAATAGTAATTCTGCAATAGTCACACTGACTTCACTAGGGTGTTCTTTTCCAATGTGTAGGCTAGCGTTAGCTTGTGGGTCAAGATCAATGACAAGCACGGATGAACCGAGTTTAGCGAGTTCCGCTGCAAGATTAACCACGGTCGTCGTTTTGCCACAGCCGCCCTTATGGTTAGCAACGGCTATTATCTTAGTGTTTTTATTTATCATCTGTGTTCGATACCATTTAAAAACGTGTATGATAGTATATAAGATTAGGCAACAAATAGCGATTATTTCCAAATAAAAAAATGTGGCAAATTGCCACAGTCATAGTTTTTTATTAAGTTATTTTAAGTTCAATTTCATTTACAATATGAAATTGAACTAAATTTAGAATGATTTCCTTATGTATATCCCAATCATCTTCATTCAGTCTTAGCCACACTTATCACTCAATGCCCTGCCATTATAATGACAGGCGCCAGACAATTCGGTAAATTAACCTTGCTCAAGCATATTGCACAGAGTCAAAGTAAATATTATCAATACATCAACTTTGAAGACCCACTACAATTGGCACGAGCAAGTGCTGAGCCGATGTTGTTCATGCTCAATCATACCGGCAAGACAGAGTTGCTTGCCTTGCCAATCAGCTATCTGTAACTTTTTGTCAAGGTAAACATTTGCGTAAATTTTGAGTTTTTTTCTGATATCGATAAATTACGAAAGTCAATTATTATTCGCAATTTTTATTTTCTAATATTTTGAATTATCATAACTTTAAGTTATGATAAATTTTATTCATGACAACCTATAATTTATCTTGAGAATTACACCATGGGTTTCATCGGTTATGCCCGGGTTTAAACATCTGAAGGGAAACAATTATTGGATCGTCAAGTTGATGCTTTGAAAGAAATCGGCTGTGAGCGAATTTTTGAAGACAAAGCATCAGGCAGTAATTCTCAACGTAAGGGTCTGGATGATTGTCTCAACTATTTGAGAAAAGGCGATGTGTTGGTTGTTTTGGATTTGGATAGGTTAGGGCGGTTAGCCAGTGACCTGATTAAACTCATTGATGAGCTGGCAGAAAAAGATATTGGCTT
>NZ_JBIQEC010000033.1:0-16932 GCF_045370505.1 Moraxella sp. 179-F 1C4 NHS
ATTTGGCTTTATCGTGAAATAAATGGAATAAAAAAGCGCTGAATTGGCGCTAATTTACAAACTCACGAAAAACAATTGTTTGTCGTGAAAAACTATGACAATTAGTTAAACTTATCATATTAAAAGCTAAACAAATGTACTTACCGCCCTATATGGTCTGAATTCTCAGATGACCCAAATAAGACCGAACTTAAAAATTAATATTAAATTGACTTAATTCATTTCTAGCCTGCTTCCTATGCAAATGCAATTTTTGCTTAAATCTTTGCCTGATTATATCAGCTTGATTTGATTTTAAACTTCCCATTTTACTTATTTCCAAGTCAATAATACATTTACTTAACCTATCTATCATTTGTTTATCCTCCTCGCTTACAAAGAGAAACGACATTTTGAAGAATAACAAATTTTTTAATAATTTATGCTTACTTATCTCAGGTATAATTTTATTAAAATTTTCGATAGCAGTATGAATATCTGCATCCATCAATATAAAAAACGCTAAAATTTTAATATACTCATATTTAATATTACATGGTTCATTATTATCCTTATTATCATCGTTATTATTTACTATTGCTTCCTTATTAAATTCCTTATCTATTAATTCTTGCAAAACGATACTTAATTTTGGAGTAGCTAATTGAGCAGACATGCCACTTATTAAAGCCATGCAGGTTAAATTCTCAAGTATAAAATTTATAGAATCTTTTGATTCTATAATATCACCTTTATTTATAGATAATTTTTTTAAAGAATTAGCTATGCTACTGTCTTCTAATTCAGATAGAATATCTTTATCTTTCAGCTTATTTAAATAATTTACTATTATAAGTGCCCAGTTAAATAAAATTTCTTCTAGACTAGAACTTTTTAAACCATTATCATCCTTACTATTTTCTGAATTGCTTTCCACATTTATTAAATCTCCTGAATAATTATTAATTCCATCATCATTTCCTTTAAGTTCAATAATTTTAATATTAGATTTATTATCAATGAGCTCACTATTGCGTAATGCGACACTATAAAGTATTACAATACTCATCCACTCATTATCTTCTGATTCAGAACGCAAAACTTTTCTTTGGCGGCTTCTATCGGGATTTATTGAAGCACTAGATGGTCTATCAATGTCAAATATTACTTCGGTACTATTCGTATTTTGCTCTAATACTATTTCAGGATCTTCAAAATTTGTATCTAATGTCTCTATCGATATTTCAACACTCTCAAGTGGTCTACTAAGTATTTTATCCTCATCCTTTCTTCTATTTTTTTCTTTACATTTTTCACCAAGTCTAATTAAAACATCTTTTTTATTTCTTTCTAATGCAGTTAAAAAATCAAACTCCATGTAATATTTAGAGTACTTATTACTATCAATAATATCTATCCAAAGTTGATCATTGTCATTAAATTTTTTTGCTAAGTAAAAAGCTCTAAAACAATCAAACTTAAAGCTTATATAGCTAGATGACTCATAAAGTATTCCTTTATTTATAATGTCATCTATAAAATCTTTAGGTTGAGGCAGAGAACGATTTGCAAAAAATCTAGTCGTGAATCTATCAAAATCATCTCTAAGTATAAATTCTTGCTGTCTAGTATCAAGCAAAAGTGAAAACTCTGAAAGAAAGTTTGAAATAACTTTAGAATCAACCGATCCCCTATGTTTAGACTCTTGAAATTTTTTTAATAGCCCGTCAAGTAATGTTTCAATGACTGCTGTTTGATTAATTAATTTTTCACTAAAGGAATTTTGCTCTATAACCCATAGTAACGCTGATATAAGAAATGGTGTACTTGGTACATTTAAACGAGATAAGATTTGAACAACCATTATAGTGTACTTTTCTCTTGCACTTTTAGAATCAAACCATTTACCTGCTAATTTTTGAGTATGTTCATCTTTAAAAGAATGAATATAAATAGTCGTATCAAAATTATCTAATACTTTATCCTTTTTAACTAAAATTTCATCATTAATATTTTCCATAGCAGTACAGATATATCTGCACTTTAAGTACTTAGAAGTAAATTCTGCTATTAATTTAATTTGAGATGGTTTATCAAAATTTATATTATCAAAACAAATTAATAATTTACCGTTATCAAGTAGTTTTCTTAAGTCTGCTTTACTTATCTCTCCATCTACATAACTAGCCATAATAGTCAATACTGAATTATCATTTAAATTACCTTTATCACTTAATTTCAATCTATTCAAATCTACTACAATAGCTAATTGAGCATCTGAATGGAAATCTAAAAATCTTTGACTACAGATATAATCTATTAATGTGGATTTACCTGATTCTTTTTTTCCAAATATTAAGATGTTTGTTTTTTCATTTGCTAATTCTTTAAGATTGGTAAAATCTTTACTAGTATCTTCAGGTTTGATATTAACTTGCTTTTTAGAATAGAATCTCTTTTCATCAGTATATGAAAGAGGTGGCTCAACAAAAATATCATCTATATTTATTGAAGAGAACCTTGAGGAAGGAGAAAGCAATTTTCGGGAAATATCTTCATCAATTTTTTCATATACTTGGTTCGGAATTACTATCTCTATAGATTTAATGTTTTTTTTTAATTCTATGACTTGTTGACCTTGTTCACTAAACCGAATAGAGTTGTCAAATTTATCTCTATCCATATAATATTCTCTAGCTTCTATACTCATTGTGTCGAATGTCAAATTAACTGAATCTATAGTTATTATCGAATAACCGTTAAACCAATCTCTTGATTGATATAAACAACCCGTATTATTTACAACAACGTTACCAAGATTACTTATGGTAGACGAGGCATTTGGTTGATGATTATGCCCGCAAAGAATAATGTCAAAATTCCGAGATATACTATTTTGTATGAGAGTTTTTTCTTTAAGTGAAATCCAGTCAAAAGTATGATGCATTACCCCTATGAGCAACTCACAGTCTTTAAGTTCTTTCAAAGCTAAGTCTATTTGTCTTTCTCCCACTAAAATTTTACCATAATCATCTTCCCCTTTTCCTCCAGCAGACCAAGCTGTGTTTATTGAAGCAAAACCTATTTTATGATTTCCTACATTAACAATTTTAGTAAAATGTAAATCCGAAAAGTTTTTATAATTCTGTTCAAACTTTTTAACTATTTCAAAATAATCTGCTAAATGGCTTAGATAAAAGTTAGAATTATTTTCATTAATTGATTCGATAAATGAATTACCATTCGTAAGTTTATTAATATGTCCTTGCACTGCAATATCTAGACGTTTAAGATTTATGTCATGATTACCAGGTGTAAATATAATTTCAAATTTTGGTAAGGTGCTTTGTAATATATTAATTCTTTCTTCAATTAACTTAACCTGATCAGTCTTATAATTACCTTTATCAGTTATGTCACCACTAATAACTAATATTCCTTCAATTAGGTTTTGTTGTGATAAGTCCTTCAAGAATGCATTAAAGACACGTTCGTTATCAAGTGTGTGATTGATATGAAGATCAGATATATGAACAATCTTATATTTTGTTACATTGTTAATCATATTAGTAATTCCAAAATTTCATCTTAAAAATTTAAAGGTTAAGCAAATAGAAATAATTTTTTAAACGTAGACTTCAACTAATTTATCATAATATGGTTTGTAAAATAATTAGCCATTTAATTTTTTAAATTCAGATTTGATTTAGCATTTTGACTACCGTTTTTCCTAACGCTAATGCTAAATTCACAGGTACCGCATTTCCAATCTGCTTATAAACTTGAGTTGCTGAACCTTCAAACTTCCAATCATCAGGAAACGTTTGAATACGAGCGTATTCTCGAGTAGTCAGTGGCCGATGTTCACTTGGATGACAGCGTTCAGTCTGCTTTTGAGCGGGGGCACATGTCAAGGTTAAACTTGGCTCATTCCAAGATAAGCGTCGTGCCATACCTGTCTTACCACCCCCCAAATAAAAACTACCTAGCATATACTCTTTTTGCAGGTCTACTGGCAAATCTCTCCAATAGCCGCCCTCTGGCACATGAGCCATAATCTCAGCTTTGCGTTTAGGATACGCCTGTCCTACCGATTCAGGCACAGTGCTATCAAACAACTCTCCTGCTTGCAGAGCATCTTTTACCGTCAATAAGCGATAATAGGGCGACGGTTTTACAAACTTGGCTTTCGCTGCCAAATCATTTCGTACCCCAATAATAATTAAGCGTTCTCGTTTTTGCGGCACCTTATAAAAAATTGCTTTATATATATCTTGCTCGACGATGGTATAATCCAATTCCTCTAACACATGAATAATTGTCTTTAGTGTTCTGCCACCATCATTCTCAGTCAATCCCTTCACATTTTCCGCCAAAAACACCTTGGGCTGAATCTCTTTAATAGCTCGCGCCATCTCAAATACCAAAGTTCCCCGCAAATCTTCAAAGCCGAGCTGCTTTCCAGCATAAGAAAAGGGTTGACACGGAAAGCCACCTGTCAGCAAATCCACCTGACCTTTTAAATGCGAAAAATCAACATTCGTGATATCATCTTCAATCACGTTCCAGTTGGGACGATTGGCTCGTAACGTCTGACAAGCATACTTATCTTTTTCGTTTAATAACACTGATTTAAAGCCTGCTTGCTCAAGACCCAGAGCCAAACCACCGGCTCCAGCAAACAGTTCGACCAAAGTATATGCACGTTTAGGCACAACCGCCATATCGTCATCCCAAGTGCTATTAAACATATTGGCAAACTGTGGAAACACTATTAGTTGCTCTTTGCTATAAGGCTTATCGTGTGTTGTTGGATCAAGTGCAGGCACTAATTTACCGTTTTTTGCCCAGCTTTCCACATTCTTTTTTGAAATAGAAAGCACGTCTGCCACTGTTTCCGCAGAAAAGTATGCCTCGTCACAAAACACATTCAACATATTCATAGAACGCCCCAAGCTTAAAAGGCTCATTGTACCGAGAAATGACCACCAGGTCCAGTATTATTTTAAAAAAATTAGGAAAATCCTATGAGCGAAACCATTACACCTACTCAGCCAACCGACCTACATCAGCAAATGCGACAAGCTGTTAAAGATAAGGCTTTATCTATCTTAAAAATGGATGACAAAGTCAAACGTCTTAGCAAAGACATTGACGATGGGGATACTAATCTATTTTTTTTGGAGATGTTTGGCAAACAAGTGATGTTTACCTCCAAGTTAATTACCTCATTACAAACCGCTTTTGGTATGTCATTTTATGAACAAATCTCAAAAACGCTAGGTGAAATGGTCGGTTATGAAGTGCATAACCAATATAAACTCACGGGGTATATTCATAGCAACTTCAAAAGTTATTTAGATACCCTGCTTGAAGATGTTAGATACGCTCCAAGTCGACAATCTGAATATCAACGCATTCAAGAAATACACGAAGAGATTAAAGCTGAAATTGGTAATTTAGATACCATCCCAGACAGTACCGTTGATGTTTTTATTAAGAAACCTGATGATACGGAAATTTATATCGACATTACCACGGTCAAACCCAATAAAAAGGAATTTCGCACCATGAAACAGAAAATACTTAAATGGTACATTTTGCGCTTAAGCCATGGTGATATTACCCCAGATAAAATTCATACTTACATTGCAATTCCATATAATCCGCAATCCAAAACAGATAATACTTACACACGCTGGAGTGAATACTATGACCGTGAAGACTTACTAGTGGGTAATGAGCTTTGGCAACTTGTATCTGGCAACCAGTTTTCATTACAAGATATGATTGAAGTATTTCGAGAAATTGGTCAAGAGTCAAAGTCTGACATTGAGAAAGCAGTTAGGCTGAGTGACTAAGTTTAAATTCACCATAGGTCATATTAACTAATTATTAGTTTAAAAATAACTAATAATTAGTTAATTAAAAATATTAAACAGTTAATGGCAATCATTAAAGTGGGTTTAGAGCTATTTTTGAAGCTCTTAATTTTTTAGAAGTTACTGTTTGTGTGGATATTTGATCTAAAATCAATTTACTACTAAATTTTTTTTAACTGATGGGCATAATAATAAATTACCTTATTCAATTAGTTAATTATTAGTATATAATCAACCAATCATTAACTAATAAAAAAGGATATCGTGATGGCTCAAATATTTACAATTGCTCACCGAAAAGGCGGTGTTGGCAAAACAACGCTTGCAACCAATTTAGCCGTCGCACTCAGTAATAAAGGCAAAACTTTACTCGTCGATACCGATGACCAAAAATCCGCTTACAACTGGAACGAATACCGCCAAGAAAAACTCAATTCGATATCGGTGATTGAAAATTTAGGTAAAACCTTGCAACCACTTAACGATGAATACGAATTTATTCTCATCGATATCGCTGGACGTGATAGCGAAGTATTCCGAGAAGCGTTATTGATATCCGACAAACTCATCGTTCCCACCCAAGCAAGCATACTCGATTTAGAATTATTACCTTATATCGCCGACAAAGTGACCAAAGCTCACAAGCTCAACCCAGACCTAAAAGCCTACATTGTCATTAATCGAGCCAATGCCAATCCAAAAAACAATGAAGTCGCCGAAGCCAAAAAATTTATCGCCAAGTACCCAATTTTTAAACTTTTAAATACCGTTATCCATGACCGTAAACAATTCCGTGATGCGATTATCGGCGGTTTATCTGTATCAGAAATGGGCAGCAGCAAAGCCCATGACGAGTTAAATAAATTCTTGATTGAGGTGCTGTAATGAATAAATTTGACCGTATCAAAGCCAACGCCGATTTTATCCAAGATGTCAACTCGGATGTTAAGCAAACTCAAATTATTACCACCAAAGGGCAAAAACAACTGACCCTTGAGCCGAACATGTTAAGCAATAAAGAACGCTCACGCTCCAAACATGGGCGTAACCTAATTACGCATTTATTTGTTGAGGAACTCGAAGCGATTGAGCTGACCGCAGAGAAATTAGGTGAGCCGTCTATGAGTAACTTTGTACGGCAGTTGATTTTGGATAAATGCCAAAGTGTGCTAGGTGATGAAGAATATGACCGTATCACATCACACAAACGCAATGTGATGAAAAATAAATAAGTTAGTTAAATATTAGTTATTTATTAGTATATAAATAACTAATATTTAGTATATTATTAGTTATAAAATAGTTAATAATTAACTAATAATATACTAAATATTAACTCTTGACTAAAAACCCTAGACGGATATGTTAGGGCTTAATTACATTAGCTATCAGCTTGTTTAAATCCCAACTCCAACAAGTAGGGCATATAGACAGCAACTTGACTGATATCTCGCTGTAATTCATGGGAGAGACGCTCAACGAAGGGCTTCATATCTTCACCCACTTTGGCAAATTTTCCTGAAAAGTTTTGGTCGTTTGCAAGTTTATTGGCAAAAAAATCGGCTTGTTTGGATGATAACAATTTAATGTTATTTCTTGTGCCAGCATCTTCAAGGTTAAACTCAATCTGTTCTGATTTTTTATTTTTTACTTTTTTATTACTATCGTCTAAGTTTTCAAAAGAAAATACAATTTCTGTAACCACTCTTCCTTTTTTTACTTGTGTATAAGTAATTCTTAATGGCGTGTGTTTTTCAATATCCATAATTGCTTTATCTAATACATTGCGTTTAAACTCACTGATAACTGGATATGTATCAATGCAATTAAATTTTTCTCTTAAATACTCAATGGTGTAAGCTTTAGTTTTATTTTTTTGATGCAAGCAACTTGAAATCAACTCAAACAAAATAATGCCGTAGCACCCCAATTTAACTATCATTTGCCTTTGATATTTGGTAAAAGGGTTTGTCTTATCAAAAACAGTGAGCATTTCAATGACATCATTGTGCAAATCAATATGAACTTCACCTTGATTATCCTTATAATCGCCTTTGGTTATCCAAGTAACTTTCACCTTTGACTTATATTTTTTATTTGCACTAAAATTCCAAAACTCATAAGTTTTATGCTGAAGTGAATTACAAATATTTTCTAATTCTTGATAGTATGCTTTACTCTTAATGCCATACTCATCTTGAAAATCTTTTACTCTGACAATAAAAGTACTTTGATAAGGATTTTTATCTACTTCCTTTCGTACAAGTGGCGATAGAAACATAATCAAACGTCTTTCATTTAATTCAAGATTGCTAATGGCATTTAGCAATCTATTTTGCAAGACGATCCATTCCTCTCCATATATTTTACTTACTGTTGGTTGCTCCAACATTTTCTCTTCCAACATTGGAGCGATTATCTTTCGACCTTCTTGCTCCATGATCTCACGCATAAGTTGCATGATAGTGTTCTTGTCTATAGTTTCGCTTTGTAAATTTTGTTGTGAATTATCCATGTGCGACCTTCAAACTTATAGGAATAAACCAATTATAGCCAGTATTATTGTAATTTAAAATTATATATTACAATAATGCCCCATTTTTCTACAAGTTAAACCCCATTTTTCTACAAGTATTACCCCATTTTTCTACAAGTATTACCCCATTTTTCTACAACAATGCCCTATTTTTCTACAACAATAAATTTTTCCTATACCCTTCTAAGCCAGACTACGAAAGGCTTATGACGCTTTTACGAAAAAATCGTAAAGCTTTAAAAAGATAAAAAGATAAAAAATAAAAAGGAAATTTTTTCTTTTTATTATTTTTTTGAAAGAAATTCAAAATAGTAGAACATAAGAATCAGAAATATATTCTATGTTTGGAATGAGAATTTTATCTTTTTTAACCAATTTTTTAATTAAGTGATAAATTAATATGGGTCTAATTTCAATTTTAGATAGGCTATTTTGATGTTTGGAGTATAGGTTAGTAGTTAGGGTACCGAAAGTCCCTCAAATCGCTTAGAACGCATTACAAGGCATTTTAGCGATATGTCTATTTCTCATGTAGGAATTGAATAATTAAAAACTAATTTTTAAATAGATGAGTAACTCAATTTTCCAGCATTACTCATCTTCTTTAATATAAACAAATAAGTCACTTGGTTCACAATCAAGATAACGACAAAGCTTCTCAAGAATTTCCAAATCAACACGGCTACTTTCATTGTTATACATCCGATATAACGTAGTTCTCGAAATATCTGTATCTCTTTCAGCATCAGCAACCCGTAGACCTTTTTGGGCAAATAGTACGGGCAAATTCAAACGTAACATAGATTCCTCAAAACCTTTTCAAAAAATGCTTGCATAATACCTCATTCGTGATAATATATTATCTATATAGAACACAAATTATTATATTTAGATTATTTTATAATTAAAGAAGATGATTGAATTTTAGCTATTATGCCATAGTTAGATTTAATAACCAACGAAGGAGATCACGCTATGAAAAAACCTACCTTACAAGACCTTATTCGACTACAACAGCATAGTCAGTTATTGAAAGACTATGCCAACGACCTGGCCAATCAACTCATTATCGAATTTGATATCAATGAAGGTCATAAAATAGCTCGATTTTTAAAGGTTAGCCAAGGATTAGATAATTATACCGCCGTTCGCTATTGGACAGAGAAATGGCTAAAAGCGCAATATCCTTTGATTGATGATGCTAGCGTAAATGAAGACTTAAAATATGATGATGGACTCTACCCCCAGCTTAAACATCAATTCTTAAAGCATTTTCCCAATACAGCCGTGGCGTAACAACACCAAATATAAAATCGTTGGCGCTATACGCGTTAAGCAAGCGTATAGCCTATGCAAAAACCTAACTTGGCAGCGTTTATACAACAACGCTGCCAGATAAAATGACTATTTTAACTTAATGTTGCTGTCATCAAATTAAACTCGGTGCTCACACAAGAGCGACCTTCAAACCTCAACTAAATAAAAAACATTGCTACTGAAATTAAGCAAACAAGTAGCCAATTTTAATCACATTAATACAAATCTTATAGCCATACCTAGCAAACTTAAAACCAATATCTTAAAAAATCGTTGCTGATTTTAACAATTGTTGGTTTAAAAGTTGGCATGTGACGCCAGAAGAACAACGAATCAAATTTAGCAACTTAGCACACCAGATCTACAAGCACCCTGACTTTCAACACAAATATCTCACCACCAATGATGAACAACATCATAGCCTAGAATTTGAAAAGCTTGTCAAAGACATCATCATGGAAGACCGAAAAAAAGAAATCGATTTTTACGAACTTTTTATCCAAAACGAAGCATTTCAACGAGCATTTTTAAATAATCTACGACAAGTGATTGATAAAAAATCACTCATCGACTTAACACAATAAATAACACAAAATTTTTCTAAAATAAAAAAAGATTTGAAACATATGCAACTCAAATCTTTTTACACCCCAACAACATCACGATAAATTAAAATTATCACTCAACGGTGAAACTAAATTTGACGTATTGACACTAGGGTGATTAATCTCATTAACCTTTGATTCTATAAATTGCTCAACTGGTACAGACGAATCAACTAAAAAATTCTTCAGCCAATCCTTATCCTTCTCACTTAAATTATTATCAGCCAACAACATAGATAAAAAATCTGACAAAGCAATCGTAGCTTTCTGATTCGGTAACTTTTTTAACGACTCAATCATCACTAACCCAAAACGTCTATAGCGATTCTCTACAATTTCCTTTTTCTCATCTTCATGCAATTTTAAAGCCTCTTTTGCTTTTCGCTTTTTATCACGGATAGTGATTTTAGACTTCTCAAACTCTAGCAACAACCTTAACTTTTTAACATCCGCATCAGATAACATAGATTTTTGAGACAGCGTTAATATCAGCTGCTGCTCATCACTAAGCTTTTTAGTCTTAGCAACTTTTTCCTCAAAATCCTTTAATAACTTCATTAATAAATTATTTTCTAACTTAGTAAGTTGTGCTCTCATAAATCACCTATATAGTTATAAACCCTTTTAATAATAATAATAACATATAGCAGAAAATCAAACAAAAAGTGATTTGCAAGTAGCAAAAATTATCCTATAATCAACTAAACTAATAGAATACCCAAAAATTTACATAGCCAGCAATGCCAGAGTTACCAAATTTGTTACACAAATTAGGTAATCTGGCGCTGGCAATTGGGGGCAATGCCCCCTCTTGACACCCCCGTCGTCTCCTATTTTGATTTCCCGATGGTTAATCAAAAAGCGGAGACGATTGAAAACCCTTTGTGGGCTACTTGAATCTTATATGTTATCGATGAATGAAGAACAACAATCAATACCTAATGAGAAAATTAAGCGCCAAAGTCGTTTAAATCTTAGACTCAGTGATAGCGAATTTGAAATGGTGCAAAGCAAAGCTAAAGGATTTGGTTTGCCCTTAGCTAAGTTTGTGCGGGTGTGTCTATTAGACTTACCTAAACCTATAAAACGCACCCATGATTTACCAATTGTTAATCCGGATTTGTATCGTCAGTTAGTGAGCATTGGTAACAACATCAATCAATTGACGCGTTATGCACATACCGCTTCACTAGACCCTAAGAAAAATTTGGATGTGTTAGAACTAGCTTATGCCCTACAAAGAATTGCCAATGAGCTAGAGTTATTACGTTTAGAGCATAGCCTAACTAAAGCGCAAATTATTGAAAATGAAGCGGTAGATATGAATGTGGCTGTTGATGAAACCAAGTAACTAAAATCAGTGGCTAAGCTCAGTAACTAGGCTTGGTAACTAAACTCAGTAACCAGGCTCAATAATTTTATGGCAGAGGGAAAATGTTAGTTCGGTTTTTTAACCATGGTAAAGTCAAAAAAGGATTTGCAACCAGGTCGGGTGGCGGTGGCGATGTTCAATCATATTTATTATTTGATAGAAATGATAAAACTAAACCCCGCGAAGGGGCTCGTTTAATCTATGGAGATGATGCAGTTACCACGGAAATTATTAATGGTATTAAAAATAGTAAGCTTTACACCTCTGGAGTATTATCATTCGCACCTGAAGAATCGATAACTGATACGCAAAAAATTGAAATCATAGAATCGTTTGAAGCCAATTTATTTCCTGGCATGACTCGAGGTGAGTACAGTGGCTATTGGGTCGAGCATGTTGATAAAGACCGCCAAGAATTGCATTTTGTATTTGCAGATATTCATCTACCAACGGGTAGATCGTTAACGGTTTATTACCATCATAAAGATTTAGATTTGGTGGATAGTTGGAAGGATTTGATCAATTTCGATTATGGCTTAGCCGACCCCAATGATGCTAACCGTCAGCGTGTTTATCGGCTTAAAGGCTATGAGTATGCGCATAAAAAAATGCATGAGAAACAGATATTCGCTGAACAAAATAGTGCTTCGTTAGTTGGTACAAATAACGTTGGCACTAACAAAGTATTTATCGAAGAAGAAATTGCTCTGCATTTGGTTGAAACGATTTTGAGTGATAACAGTATTGAATCTCATGAAGATGTGGTACGCCTAATTGGTGAGATGTTTGAAATTACTCGTATTGACAAAAAAGGCAAATCGATTTCGATTAAAAATCCAAACGGTGGCAGAAATATAAAATTAAAAGGGATGCTATATGAGCGAGAGTTCACAAGACAAAGTCTCGAAAATTTTAGAACAACAAAAACAAAAGAACCTGCAACTCGAGCAAAACTTGCAGAACTTAATGAACAAGAGGTTGGACGACGCCTTCGTCGACTTCAACAGCGCTTTAAACAATATTATGAGTCGCATCGAGAGCTCGGGCAACAAGTTGATCAACAACTTACTGAGCCAGGCTACACCTCTGATCGACGACCAAGTGACAACAGCCAACCAGAACCTAGTGCAGTCAGTCAATCAGTTGGAGCAAACTCAGCAGATGCTGAGCAAAACAACCGATCAAATCCAGCTAACCAATCAGAAATTAGGAATATTACAGTTTCAGATTTTAGAGAGTCAGCACCAAAGCCAAAAGCTTTTCAGGGAATACGCCAACAACTTGGTAGAACAAGCCAAGACCCACATGAAGCAGAGCGAGACGGTGTATCAGGGCTTTTACCAAGCCCAAGCGCAAAAACAAGCGAACCTGAGAGTCAAGGCAATGATGATTGGGATGATTACCTTCGTTTTAGCCTTGATTCCAACGCTAGTAATGCTGGGGATGACCTATTACTCAAGACACTTGATGAGCCAACAGCAACAGCAATTGGCTCAGGTGGAACAATCGATAGAACAACAACAGCAGCAGTTGGCGCTGATTTCAGCGAAAATTCAGCAGACACCGGCCGAGGCTCGAGCATTAACGATGGTGACCGTGTTACCCAACGACCAAGATCCCAAGCAAATGCTGATTATTCCCAAAAATCAACAGCAAGTGAAATTTGGTTTGAATCCCAAAAGGCAATTGGTGTTACAGATAGCGCCAGACGCACCAAATCAAAATCGGCAGCAAAGCAGCAAGGAATAACCCATGACCCTACCTATCAGTCCAAGCGAGCTCATCACACAAAGCTTACAAAAATTGTCGGACGATTTGCACAGCCAAATGACCGAGCAAATCAACCAGGCAGTCCAGAATCTACAAACACAGATGAGCGAAACACTTTCTCAATTGATACCAGACTTGCTCGATCAGCTTATACCGATTATCGAAGAAGAAATCCAAGACCGTCTGCAGCCGCAGCTAGCGAAGATGGAGACCTACTTACAAGAATTAAAGACCACCAATCAACAGCAGCTAAAAATGCTAAAATTAGGCAGGGAAGAATATCAGCTCTTACAAGACAAAATGCAACAAGCCTTGAACCAATTAGACAGTATACAGCCAATCGACGACAACGAGTTCAAACAGTTACTAAAGAACTTGGAAAATTCAATCATTACCTTACAGCGCAGCAACACTATGCAGAACAAAGATCTGAAGTCCTTAATCACGCTAATCAAGGAATTAGCGCCTTTAAAGACGGATATGAAGAACTCACTAGCGCATTTCACTCAGCAGCAGAAAGTTTTAGACAATTCACTCAAGCAGTTTCAACCCTTGCTAATGCGATAGGTGATTTATTTAAACGTCGCTTTGATGAGTTAAAGCGAAAAGCAATGACTTATGCCAAAGCAGGGCGGCTGTATGAAACCGCTGAAGATGGGTCCAAAGGCGCACAAGCCACGACCGAACAAGTTCAGCAATTTGTTGATAGCCATCCGCCTAATATGAGCGGATTCACACAGTTAACTGAGAATGTTAAAAGGTGGGAAGAACAGGCGCTTAACAATGAACCATCTGGACCAAGCTTTGGACCATAAAGGGTCTTAGTTATCAAAATAGCGATTGTTACTGGGTAACAAGCAAAAAATTAAGTGTTTAATAGCAATCGAAAGCCAAAATGCTATATGTATTATTGAAAGGGTTACTCGGCGTTGATAGATAGATAGCGTTGTGAGTTAAATTTGCGCAGCGCCTCTATAGTTTCCGTCAAACTGATTTCATCCTTAAAATAGCGTTCCACAATCGCATGCATTTCAGGCGGCGTTTCAAAACCAGAAAACGCACTGCTATTGCAGGCAAACTGCCAGTTTCTACGGCGCTGAGCTTCAGTCTTTGCATCAATCATCATGATATCCCAACCCAATCAGTCACATAGATCATCATTATTTTAAATTTGAAAATTTATTTTGAAAAGGATTAGTCTAAATATTTGCCTTTTTCTCATTAATATTCATTTTAAAAATCAAAATATTCATAGCCAACGCTTCCTCTGCAAAAAAGAAAGCAGGTGATACCTCCAGTACTTCAGCAATACGAGCCAAAGTCTGTAAATCAGGTAAATGTACGCCTTTTTCATACCGATTAATGCGGGTACTGGCGACAAACTCATCTAATCCTATCGCAATTCCAAGCTGCTCTTGAGTGAGTTTTTTAGCTTTTCTGGCTTGTTTAAACCTTGTTATAAAAATCTCCTGTAAATCCATAGCTTATTCCTACGTTAAAGCTACGAATTTCGTATATTTTCTTTGATTTTTTACTACGTATATCGTAGTATTTTACAAACACTCGTTTTCTTTTATTGAGGAGTCAGGATGACCGTTCAAATCATCCCAGTTAATGATGATAAAGCGCCCGTATTTGACCATACCGGTATCTTTAAAAAAATAGCTTTACGCAGTGTATTAATCCCTATTCCGTTAGCCCTATTGATATGGCTAATCTCAGGACGCCGAGAATTCTTTTCTTGGTACTTTTTATTTATGTTTTTAGTATTTGTGATTAATACTTGGCTGGTTAAAACCAAAATGATTCTGTCTAAAGGTCGCAATATGGTGCAACCCATCCATGACTACTATAAACAGCAGATAGTTGCGAAAGGGTTTCATGTGGATTATGAATCACCGGGTATTTTAATTGACGATATTGCCAAGAAAATTGCTTTTACTATCGATCCTGAACGTAAACCGCAATACATGATTTGTGATTATGGGGATATTCAAGCCTGGAAGCTGTACCAAAAGGATGTGATTAAGCGACGTGATTATCACATTAACTTTGATACGGGTCGTGTCACGGGCGGTAATTATGTTGAGATGACGGCAAATGCCGTAACTGTATTTATAAACTATGCCCCACAACCTCGTTATGGTTTTTGGGTGAGTCATGAACATGAGGCTGAAATGTGGTCAGCCCGGTTGAATACACTATTAAATGGTCAATAAGTAATTAACTAAACTGTTGTCATAAGTAATTATTACAGTCATCTCAATGAGAATAATAACATTAACTAGTTACAAAAGTATTTTTACCATAACTGTTTTCTATTAGAAAAATCATTGTTATCGTATGAGTAGACAAAGATTGAACAATTAAAACAAGGAATAAGTTCAATGCCCGCTATCTTAACTCGTCATTTACCTATCCTATTAGGGTTAGCCTGTATTAGTCTAACCAGCACCGCTTGGTCAGCAACCTGCAATAAACCAAATGTAAAAGGCTATCAGTATGTGGGCTGTTTAAAAGATGGCTTAGCAGGGGTTGGTAAAGACACCCCACAAGGGATAAAAACTGGATTTATCAATGCTCAAGGCAAACTAGTCATTCCGACTATTTATGAAAGTATGAACACGGTTGACGATTCTCCCGAAAAATTAGTACCCGAGTTTGCTGAAGGGGTCGCAGCGGTCAATAAAAATATGCCAACTGGTACTAAATACGGCTATATCGATAAAACGGGCAAAACCGTAATTGATTTTAACTACGAGTATGCAGGTAACTTTGGTAATGGTCTTGCGCCTGTTCGTCAAAATCAAAAGCTTATGTATATTAATCATGCAGGCAAAACGGTATTTACCGTACCGTACGATGATGCAGCAAGTTTTAGTGAAGGACTTGCAGTAGTCGCTAAGCAAGGGAAATTTGGCTATATCAATACCAAGGGTAAGCTAGTAATACCCATTCAATTTAACCTTGACGAAGGTGACAGTATGAACCACCCCGAATTTATCGGAGACAAGTTTGCTTGAGTCAAGCAGCATAGCCTGACGGTTTTAATGAACAATAGTAAATATTCTCCGCATCAATAGGCGACAAATATCCATTTCTAGAATGTAATCGCTCATGGTTGTACCAGTGTACCCAATCAAGGGTAGCTAAAGCAACATCATTGATGCCTTCCCATTCATGTTTGAAGTAATCAATCACCTCCGTTTTGTATAGCCCATTGATGCTTTCAGCTAGGGCATTATCGTAAGAATCACCAGTTGTACCTACCGATGCGGCAAGTCCAGACTGTTTCAGCCGTTCACCGTATTTAATCGATAGGTACTGGCTGCCTTTATCACTATGATGAATTACCTCGCTAGGTCTGCCACGAGCATCTAACGCTTGATTTAGAGCATCAAGTACCAGTTGGGTATCCATGCGATTGGATACTTTCCAACCGACGATGACCCGTTTAAACACATCAATGAC
>NZ_JBIQEC010000034.1:0-16611 GCF_045370505.1 Moraxella sp. 179-F 1C4 NHS
AGTCTTTGATTTTAATAAACTTATTAATAAACAAAATTCCTTAGCGTACTATTTTCTCCGAATTCTGTGCTGACCCCTTCTATAATTATTTATATGCAACATATTGACTAATGATGTTGCTTAAAGTAAGCTAGCGTTACTCAAGGGGAGTAACTTCTCACTTTATTAAGTTTGTGGCTTATCGTCATTACATAAGGCATTGTTCAATTATTAGCCCTTATCGGTAAGTCAGCTATTGTCACAATAGTTAGCCAGACCTTGACTCGTTGTTAATCATTTGTGGTTAGCATGGGTCAAGGTTTTTCTGTTTTAGGCTAACCTTTTTCCATCGCTTCCACGACACTATCAATTTTTTGATGAGACGTTTAAGGAGCGATAATGTTACTTGCGAGTTTACCTGCCAACACCGAAGCGATAGCTATCGGCAGTCCGATGTTATACGCCGTGTTTTTTGCCATTGTGGCAACATTACTGTTAGTCGATTTTTTTACTTTTAAGACTCCGCCGCCAGGCGAATCCGTATCCATGAAACAGGCAGGGATTTGGAGTGCGATTTGGGTTGGTGTCTCTGTACTGTTTGCAGGTGGCTTATGGTGGTATCTAAACGGGTCGTTTGGCTCGGCAATCGCCAATCAAAAAGTCGGTGAATTCTTCACGGGTTATTTACTCGAAAAGTCACTCGCCATTGATAACGTGTTTGTGTGGCTCATGATTTTTGCGGCGTTTGCGGTGTCGCCTGCGATGCAGCGTAAAATTCTACTGTATGGCGTAATTGGTGCCATTGTCATGCGTACCGTGATGATTTTTGCGGGTGCGTGGCTGGTAAGTGAGTTTAGCTGGATTTTATATATATTTGGTGCCTTTTTGCTGTACACGGGTATCAAGATGTGGCAAAACCATGATGAACAAGAAGACCCAAAACAGTCAGGCTTGTATAAGTTTTTACAAAAACATTTGCGAATCAGTGATGATAGCCATGATGCATCGGATCAAGAGCGATTTGTACTGGTTAAAAACGGCGTTAAGTATTTCACCCCATTAGCGGTGGTGCTGATTTTGGTGGAATTGTCGGATGTGATTTTTGCGGTGGATTCGATTCCCGCGATTTTTGCGGTAACCACCGACCCGTTTATTGTATTGACAGCAAATTTACTGGCGATTTTGGGTTTACGTGCGATGTTCTTCTTGTTGTCAGGCTTGGCGGATAAGTTCCATTTACTGCCGTATGCATTAAGCGTGATTTTGGTGTTTATCGGTGCCAAGATGCTACTGCTTGAGGTGTTTCACGTGCCGATGGCTATTTCACTCGGCTTTATCGCTACGGTATTAACGATAACGGCGATTTTGTCGGTGAAATTTCCGAATTTGGGTAAAGCATAGACCCGACGGTAATTACCGATTGCTAATGATAATGTTTAATTGTGATAAAATAAGCCTTTTTTACAAAGGCTTATTTTTTTATGATGGAAAAGCTGTTTAAAAATAGCCGTTATTTGGTGTTTCTCACGATTATTGTGAGCCTACTCTCTTCAGTAACGCTGTATGTTGCTTCATTAAATATTATTTTTCATGTGCTATCCGACTTTATTACCAATCCCGCGGTTAAACCCCTTGATGGGCAGATTTTGGCGGTTAATCTGCTAAAGACGTTGGATATTTTATTGATTGCATTAAGTTTTCAGATGATTGCGATTGCCTATTACCGTTTATTTATCTCCAACAAACCTGCGCAAGAATCTCGTTTTTTAACTGTACTTGGCATTCATGATTTTCATGACTTAAAAATTAATTTGATGCAAGTATCGATGATCATTTTGGTGATTTTATTTTTGGAGCAAGCCGTTGAAAGTGGCGCTAATTTTAATACTTTTCTTTATGGAGCTGCCATTGCGATGGTGGTTGGGGCGATTGTGTTAGCGATTAAAAGTTTACGACATTAATAGTCGAACTGTTTAGTTACAAATTGCTTTAATTAATTTAAGCAACTATTTGCTTTTTAGTGTTGCTTAAAATATACTCATGATCATCAAGGGGAGTAACTTCCTGCTTTTTTAAGCTTGTGATTTATCGTCAATCCATGTGGATGTTACCATCCCATCGGTAAATCAGCTATGACCATTTAACCTTATTTAAAGGTTTCCCATAGTTAGCCAGACCTTGACTTGTCTTTTGCTAAGGTAAGAGGAGGTCAGGAAAACCGCTAACAACGCCCTATTTTATCCAACTTTCCCACCCAATCTGCCCTAGTCATTGACTCAACAATTTTAATGACTGATTAATTACTTAAAAGGGTATAGTTTCCATGATAGAACTATTGGCTGATCCATCGGTTTGGCTGGGTTTCTTCACACTTGTCATTCTAGAAATCGTTCTGGGTATCGACAATCTTGTTTTTATCGCCATTCTTGCCAACAAATTACCACCTCACCTGCGGGATAAAGCCCGTAACTTAGGCTTGACGTTAGCCTTAGTCATGCGACTCGGATTGTTGTTCGTGATGTCTTGGTTAATCACCTTGACCAATCCCATTGCGTTATTCGGTTCGCTCGATATCTCTGTTCGAGATTTAATTTTGATTGTCGGTGGTGTGTTCTTGTTGTTTAAAGCCACGGCAGAACTACATGAACGTATCGAAGGCAAACCTGAACACACCGGCGGTAAGCAAATTTACGCCAGTTTTACCGCTGTCGTCATACAGATTGTGATTTTAGATGCGGTATTCTCGTTTGATGCGGTGATTACGGCGGTCGGTATGGTAAAACAGCTTGAAGTGATGATGGCTGCCGTAATCGTTGCTATGGCGGTGATGCTATTTGCTTCAAAGCCGTTGACGAACTTTGTCGGTCGTCACCCAACTGTCGTGATTTTGTGTTTAAGCTTCCTGCTCATGATTGGCTTTAGCTTAATTGTTGAAGGTTTTGGTTTTCATTTACCCAAAGGCTATCTGTATGCGGCAATTGGTTTCTCAATCTTAATTGAAGCCTTTAACCAGTTTGCCCAACGTAACCGCACCAAATATGAAAATCGTGTACCACTACGTGAGCGTACCGCCGACAGTATTTTACGACTAATGGGTGGTAAAGCAGAGCCAAACAGTGAACTCGTTAGCGAAGATAGGCCATCTGATACGGAAGTCGCCTTTGTCCAAGAAGAACGCTATATGATTAGCGGCGTGTTAGCCCTAGGTGAGCGAGATATCGAAACAGTGATGACACCGAGCAATGACATTTCATGGGTCGATATCAATGGGTCGTTGGCTGATATCAAGACACAGGTGTTAAGTACCCCGCATAGCTTATTACCGATTTGCGATGGCTCAGTCGATAAAATCTTGGGTGTGGTGCGTTCTAAGAGTATTTTATCAACGCTTGAAACGATGACAGACGCTGATAAACAAGCCTTGTATGATTTGGCAAAACAGCACCAGCCCGTGTATGTGTCAGACACGATTGATAATTTGCATTTGATTAAGCTACTTAAAAATTCCAAAGGTAATTTAGCCATCGTGATTGATGAGTTTGGTCAAGTGTCAGGTTTGGTCACGCCGCTGGATTTGTTTGAAGCGATTGCTGGTGAGTTCCCTGACGAGGACGAATCACCAGAAATTACCCAGCATGATAATCATTGGTTGGTCGATGGTACCGCAAGCTTAGACCAGTTGCGCTTAGAACTCGATAACTCCGATTTGTTTGCGGATGCAGAGCAGTTGACGATTGGGGGTTATATGGGTGCGAATTTGCCCAATTTACCAAATATCAATGACAGTATTGAGGAAGATGGTTATCGCTTTACTGTTATCGAGATCTTCTCAAATCGGGTGATGTTGGTGAGAATTGAGCGAATGACTGATCAATAATTGTGTTGTGGTGTTAAAAAATAAGCCCCGAAATAGGGGCTTATTTTTTGATTTAATAAATGTTTAGCCAAACTTTGATAATGAATTAGTCAAAAAGGACTGTGCCCAATAAAAATAATTATTTTTCACCATTTTATAAATCAAAACCCATATCTATTAGATATACCACAGTCAATTCTCAATTAAGTAAAACACTTGTTCTTGTTGAAAATTATAACCGCTGGCTAATCAGCAGTTTTGTCGTATTTGGCGTTCAATAATAACCGCTATTATTTACTTTAATAAAAACATATCAATAATATTAATATAATTTTCTTTAAATAATTTTTAAAAAACTTAATTAAAATACTTTAGCCTGATATCAAATAACATAAGTTGTCGTAATTTTTTTAAATCTGCTTTTTTATTAAATTTTATCTTAGTATACTCAAACAAAAGATAATAGGATAAACATAGGTCGAAAAATGTGGTCAGATATTGATTCTAAAAAAGACTTTTTAAATTATTCGGAAGCTTCTGAAATTGTCGTGAATGTCTTAAAAAATCCCTCTATGTTGCCCATCTCAATCGGAGTTTTTGGCTCTTGGGGAACAGGTAAGTCAACAATACTTAATCTGATTGAAGAAAAAATCCGAGTAGAAGGTAACGATGACTATATTATTATCAAATTTGATGCGTGGCTATATCAAGGTTTTGATGATGCTCGTGCTGCTTTATTAGAAGTAATAACGCTAGAAATTGGAAAATTAGTTCAAGATAATGAAAGCCTTTTAAAGAAAACTAAAAAAATCAGCAAAAGAGTTAATAAGTTAAGGGTATTGGGTTTGCTTACGGAAAGTGCTGCATTAGCCGCTGGTGTTCCAATGTTTGGCATGGCTTCAAAAGCTGTAGAAGCTATTGGACACGGCATAAGTGGACAGGCAAAAGAGGAGGATGCTGAATCAGTCAATAAATTTATTGAGAGTGGACAAGAGGGAGTTAAGGATTTTCTTAATGAGGAAACCCTATCTGCTCCAAAGGAGATCGCGGCACTAAAAATAGAACTTGAGGAACTTTTAACTGAGTTCAATAAAAAAATCATCGTATTTGTTGATAATTTGGACCGTTGTCTGCCGAAACAAACCATCCAAACTTTAGAATCTTTACGGTTATTTTTATTCATGAAAAAGACAGCATTTGTTATCGCTGCTGATGAAGACATGGTAAGACATGCTGTTAAAGAACATTTTAATGGCATTGATGAAAAACACGTTACCGATTATTTGGATAAATTGATTCAATTTCCTGTCAAAGTCCCAAAAATAAGTACCAGAGAGGTAAGGGCTTACTTATTCCTATTGTATGCTTCAATTCACCCTACCTATGGTCAGCAAGAAAGCAAGCTAGAAAATCTCAGGCAAGGCTTAGAGAGAAACTTACGTCTTTCATGGAAAGAAGAGCCAATTAGTGTAAACGACGCGTTAGAGCTTTTAGATAGTACTGCTCCAACTGTACAAAATCTTTTGACGGACTTTAATGTAGCTGACCGCATCGCACCTTTGTTAGCCTCTTCAAAAAATGTTGAAGGTAATCCACGCATTGTTAAACGAATGCTTAATGTAATTAGTATGCGACATATGGTTGCGAGTGCACGCCAAATGTCGATAGATTTAAAACTTATTGCGAAAATGGCACTATTTGAGAGATGCTGTGACTCTAAAGCAGTTTCAGTCTTATACAATGAAATAAACGCAACTGCCGATGGTAAACCAGATTTATTTAAAAACTTGGAATTATCAAAGGATGATATTGAAGCATTTGACGGCAAACTTCCCAAGGAATGGAAAGATTACAAAATTTTTATTTTTGATTGGATAAATTTAGAACCAGCCTTGTCTAATAGAGATTTACGCCCACTAGTCTATTTAAGTAAGGAAACTGTACCACTAAGGGTTATTTCTAAGGGTCTTTCAGAACCTGCAACTCAAGCATTTAATTTGCTACTGCGTACAAACAATATCTCCTCACGAGCCGCTCTACAAGCTATTGGTTTGATTCCTAATGGCGAGGAAATAAAAGTGATGGGGCTAATATTAGATGAGCTGCGTAAGCATTCAAATTGGACTCAAAAACCAAATGGCTACGCAGGTGCATTTTTATTGGCTAAAGAAATGGAAGAAACTAGACCTCAATTTAAAGCATTTTTCTCGGAAGTAATGCCTAAGCCCAAACTTTGGTTCAATACCTTAGTAAAAGATGAAGACTGGTTCAACAATTAAAATCATAGAGGGACAAATTTATGGGAACATCAACTTCTAGCAAGGGGGCAAACGGAAAATCACCTTTAGTACCCTCTTGGGCTAATGAAGATAACCAACCCATACCTAATATTGATAGAAATTTAAAGGGATTTAGAGGTGAGCTAGGCAAAGCTGCGGGAAGTAAATCAAGCAATCATCTCAAGAAAGCTATTGGTCATTATGCTAAACATGCCACTGCTGGAAAAAATGTTGGTCCAAAACGCTACCAGAAAATGATTAAAGCGGGTGGTGGTTTATTTGATGTATTTAAAAATATTCAAGTTGGTAATGATTACTTAGGTTTGAAATTATCTGATTTAAATGGTCAGCCAATCGATATTGTTATTGATAAAATCATTGAAACACTTCTAGAAGTGGATGGTGATTCTGAAAGAATCAGAGCGAGCTTAAATCAGTCCTTATCAAAATGTTTGGATGGGGTAGAAGAATTCGATGCTAGCCAAATTTCTGATGATTTAATTATTGATTTAATGCTTAATTATGCCACAGAATTCTTGTTTGAAGAGATTATGCTAGATTCCAGAACAGCATTTGACAAAGCAGATACGCCAGAAAAATTTCTTGAACTAGAGAATGATTTACATGCTCTGATTGAATCTTGTGTAGATAAGCATATGTGTGAAAAATTAAAAGAAAGTAAAGATACATTAACTCGCAATGACATTGAGACCATACAAAAAACCGCACTTGAAGAGATTTGGACCGAGTGGGAGGATTATCTAAATGATTGAACTATATTTTGAAACCGACCCTGATAAATTACCTGCTATCTCAAGTGATGTCTTACCAGTTCGAATGTTTGGCAAATCAGCATTGGAAGGTAAATATAATAGTATTGGCGGAGCTGCATTACAAGAATTTAGAAGATTGCAGGAACAGCCTGACGAAATTGCTTTCGACCTAATGATGTTATCGTTAGCGGTTACTGCCGCTGACACCTTTGTTGAGCGAAATACTAAAGCAGAAGATGCTTGGTGTCGTCAATTTAAAATTCATCTGCCTTTATTAAACCCAGATTTATGGCAACAACAAAGAACATTACTTGAAGAAGCCTTGCATTTTCTCAGTGGTGACTTATGGGATTTTAAATTTAGTCAAAGTGATTTTCAAATTCCAAGTCCAATAACTAATCGCAGGGCTAGAAAAATCCATATCGATAATCATGACTCAGTTTGCCTATTCTCTGGTGGTCTTGATAGTACGATTGGAGCTGTAGATTTAAAAGAGCAAGGCAAGAAACCTGTACTAGTCAGTCATGCTTATCCTAAAGATAGGGAAAAACAGAATGATGTTTACCACCAACTTGGTCTTAACAATGCCAAGTTTCAAGTAGTCGCAAACCCAAGAAAAATTAAAGAAATCCCCGTTGATGTGCAAATGAGAACACGGAGTTTTAACTTTATTGCATTTGGGGCTTTGATTGCCACTGCATTATCAAAAAATAACTATAATAACCAAATTATTACCCTTTATGTTCCAGAAAATGGGCTTATTTCAATTAATCCGCCGCTAACCGCTCGACGAATTGGTTCGCTAAGTACACGAACAACTCATCCCTATTTTTTAGGAAGGTTAAATGAGTTATTTATTAATATTGGCTTACCCGTCAAGCTACTAAATCCTTATCAATTTAAAACCAAAGGTGAAATGATAGCAGAATGCCAAAATCAAACCTTACTGCAAAAAGTTGCCGCAAATACGGTTTCCTGTGGTAAATGGAAACGCTCAGGTACTCAATGTGGCAGATGTGTGCCATGTTTAATTAGACGAGCTTCGTTTAATGCAGCAGCTTATAATGATACTACCTCATATCAATTCCCAGTTTTAAAGGATGTCATCCATAACCCAACAAATAGAGATGATTTGATGTCTATGATTGTAGCTCTTCAGAGTTTAGAAAAGGCTGCAAATAAAAATATTTGGGTTGCTAGGTCAGGGTTCTTGCCATTGGAGAAAACTGAACGACAGAATATTATTGATACAGTTTTAAGAGGAATGGATGAAGTGAAGCATTATCTACAAACACAGAACTTGGGTGTGACTATTTGATGTATCCATTAATTGATTTGCATTGCCATTTAGACTTGTACGATAATCCGCATAAAGTTGCTTCTTTATGCGATGCTTCAAGTTATATTTTATCAGTCACAACAACACCTAAAGCATGGTTTGGCACAAAGAAACTTGCAGAAAATAATAAAAGAATTCAAACAGCTCTTGGTTTGCATCCACAGATAGCTCATGAACGAAGTGATGAATTAGATTTATTTGACCTATTAGTAAATGATACAAAATATATAGGTGAAATAGGGTTAGACGGTTCAAACTCACTAAAACAATTTCAACCTATCCAGCAGAAAGTTTTTGAGCATATTGTTATAAAATCGAATAAATCTAGCCCAAAAATTTTAACTATTCATAGTCTTCAGGCTGTCGATAGCGTACTTGACTGTTTAGAAAATCATTTTTCAAATGGCGTACCTGTTCTACACTGGTACACGGGAAATGAGATTCAATTAAACAGGGCAATAGCTAATGGCTGTTGGTTTTCAGTAAATCAAAGAATGTTATCAAACAGCAAAGGAAAACAGCTCGTTACCAAAATTCCCAAAAATCTCATTATCCCTGAAACCGATGGTCCATTTATTAAGAATAAAAGTCAGCCAATTTACCCTGGCGAAGTTATGCCAGTAATTGATAGCTTATCTAAGCTTTGGAATGAACCAATAGAGCAAGTTATTGCTATAATCTTTGATAATTTTAAAATCCTTATAAATCAAGTGACTTAGTGAACAGCAATAAATACCAAAAGATATTTTTAATTTTATAGTTTAGGTAGAAATCAATATGAATCTGTTTGAAAGCATTACGAATGAGCAAAAAATTCATCGCAAGTTTAAATTTTTAAGAGACAACATGATATTCGGGGAACAGGCGATTATCAATCAATGGACAAATGGGTTTATTGATAGAGATAACAAAATTGTTAAAGAATTTCAAACAACTTTCCATTCTAGCTTTTGGGAGTTTTATCTTAATAGTGTTTTTCATGAAGCAGGATTTTCTATTGACTATAGCAAAAACAGACCTGATTTCATTATTAATTCTCCAGTGCCATTTTATGTAGAAGCTGTTGTATCAAATATCAAACAGGGCGGTGATTCAGAAGAAAATAGAAATTTTGAGGACCTTTTTAAAAATGTAGAACCTTTTTATTTAAGAGAAAATTTTGAAAATAGCTTAAATGAAGCAATTACAAGGTACTCTAGTTCAATCAACTTAAAGAAAAAAAAGTATGATAATGAGTATTCAGAACTAGATTATTTTGATGATAGTTATCTCTTTACGATTGCATTAAGTGGTTATGAACAAATTTCATATGGTAGTAACTTTGTTTTTCCCCTAATGGCTCTTTTGTATGGAAGAGTTTATAATAATGAAATCAATACTTATCATAACCAAAAAGAAATATATAAACCAGGTACTGATTCAAAAATACCTATTGGCTTATTTTTAAAAGAGGAATATTCAGAAGTTTCTGCGATTATTTTTAGCTGTACCACTACATTAGGAAAATTAACTTCCTTGGCAATTTCCAATGGAAATCTTAATCCAAATGGTGTAATAACTATTCGACAAGATGATGAATTCCCAACTTATAAAATACATGAGGTTTCAAAAGAAACGCCAGAATATCTTTCAGATGGCTTATTTATTTTCCATAATCCTTTAGCTAAAAATCCTCTACCAAAGGATTTGTTTAATAAAACAAATGCTGTAAATATTACCTTTGATATATCAACTGGCGGTAGTGAAAGAAGAGCTAATAATCTACTTTTAGTTTCGAGATTAAATTTGGTCACTGGAAAATACACTTTGCCATTCATGTATAGTGAAATTTTCGAGAAATTTAATCCAGATATAGCTGTAGTACAAGGTGTAATTTCAGATATTGAAGAATATACCGATAGTTATGATGTAACCTTTACTATTGAAAATGAATATTTAAAAAAAATAATTACCTTTTCATTAGAAGCTTTTGAGAAATATTGTATAGAAATGGGAGATTCATTCCAACTTATATTCTATTTCCCCGAACATCAAAAAATTATGGATATGATTAGAACACAGTTAGATATTGATATTAAAAAATTGAAACTTGCTTTTTTAGCCAGTGATGATATCGAAATTGTGGATATAATAAAGAATGAACACAACCCTTCAATCAAGGGTTGAGATTTTATAGCAATGAACTGTCCTGGGATTGTCGGAGACCTAAAACTCTGAGACAATCCCAGGACAGTTCATTTCTGTTTCTGGGAGGGCGTTCAAAATTCTGTGTCAGGATAAATTAAATTAGAGGCTCATTACAGCATCTAATCGACCAGGGAAATGGATAGACAACTGCATCATTGTTTGTCCCCAATTGTTAATTGGCATCGTCCATTTCTCTGACGCATTTAACATACCAACATACAGTAATTTAAGCAAGCTGGTTTCATTAGGGAACGCTCCTTTGGTTTTAGTTAGCTTACGAAACTGGCGATGTACCGCTTCAACCGCATTGGTTGTATAAATCGGCTTTCTGACCGCATCGGGGTACTTGAAATAAGCAGAAAGCAAATGCCATTTGTCTCGCCAAGAAGCAATCACAGCAGGGTACTTACTGCCCCAGAGTCTATCAAGCTCATCTAAAGCCAGTTCAGCCGAATCTTTATTGATTGCCTTATAGACAGGCTTTAAATCACGCATGAAAGCTTTCTGATCTTTACTTGCGACATAACGAATACTGTTACGGATTTGGTGAATCACACATAGTTGTACCTCGGTATTAGGAAAGATAGCCTGTATGGCTTCAGGGAAGCCTTTTAAGCCATCGACACAGGCAATCAGAATATCTTGTACGCCACGATTGTGCAAATCAGTGAGTACCGACAGCCAGTAGTTTGCGCCTTCGCTTTCAGAGCAGTATAGCCCAATGAGTTCTTTGCGACCCTCGGTGTTCAGTGCTAACAGCGTGTAAACCGCTTTGTTGACATAGCGCCCTTCGTCTTTAACCTTGTAGTGGATGGCATCGAGCCAGACAAACGGATAGACGCTGTCCAAAGGACGGGATTGCCATGCTTTAAGCTGTGGGATAAGCTGGTCTGTGATACTACTGATGGTGGCTTCTGAGACCTCAAGCTGATAAATCTCAGCGATGTGGTCTTTGATTGCCCCATAGCTCATGCCATGCGAGAATAGAGAGAGAATGCGGTTATCAATCTCAGGCGTAAGTTTGGTTTGGTGCTTCTTAACCAAAACAGGCTCGTATTCCCCATTGCGGTCACGAGGTGTTTCAAGTTCAAAGCTACCAACGGCTGATTTAACGGTCTTTTTGCTGTAGCCATTACGGCGGTTGCCAGTAGGATTCTGCTCAAGGTAGCTGTCTATCTCAGCTGATAGGGCAGCTTCGGTAAGTTGTTTGATGAGTGGAGCTAGTACCCCATCACTGCCTGTAATAGGCTTTCCTGATTGAATCGCTTTTAGGGCTTCGTTAAAGTCAAAGTTTTGCATGGTGTCATTCCTGTTTTTCTTAACAGCTTATGGGAATGACACAGTTTTTTGAACACTACCGTTTCTGGTAACTTTTTCATGTCAGCATAAACAGCACGCGCTAATAAAACATGATAAAAAATTTCTTTCATGGTTGCGTTCATTTGATTTCTCCGTCTTGATTAATTTAAAGCAAATAAGGATTTTTCAGGGGTAAAAACAAAGTCTTTATGAAATGTTTTAATTACTGCATTTGTGCCACGTTGTCCCATTCTATTTCCTTCCCAAAACCATACCTCACCTTTGTGATTTATAAAGGCGGAAATATAAGAATTTCTTACAAAAAATGACACGCGGGTGTTTTTCATAATCAAAATAGGTGAAGCTATTATTTTCATAGATGATTCTGAAGGCTCGGGGCTTTCACCTATCAAGTAATGCCCCCAAATATAAACATTTCCGTTAGACGTATTTGCCGAAAAGTCTGATATATTGATGACTTTTGATAGATTAGGAACTTTTTTTGGATTATCTAATCGAGTGCTAGTGTTTCCTTGAGCAGCATAACCTCGAGTTTCCCCCCAACTCCATACAGAACCATCTTCTAATAGGGCAAAACTGGCAATCCCTTGTGCGACATCAGCAACTTTTTTATCAAATTCAATATTACATATGGTGTTTTGTTGAGATATAGAAACTACTTTTGCATCACCAATACAATGAGTTGTTAATAATTTTCCTTGATTATTGATAGCTAATATATAGCCAGAATTACCATCGAATTTTTCAATATTTTCTAAGCCACCAATTTTTGTAGGTTTACTGATTATTTTCTCATCAGTATTTTTTAAAATGTGCCATTCATTTTTTCCTTGGTAATAAACTTCTCCTGTTTTTGTTAAAAATATTGATGCACCTGTGCCAGCAACAATATCCACCACATTATCAATACCTTTAATCTGCCTTAACTCATCAATAGACGTATCCTTATCACTTGGGTCAATCTCCCCATCATGATTACTACCCCAACCCCACACAGTACCATCCTTGCGTAATAACAACATATGCCCACCACCACCCGACACAGCCACCGCATCGTGAATACCTTCCACAGGTCTTGGCGTTGGGTCTTGTCCTGTCTGTGCTGGGCGTAATAGGCTATCTGTTCCCCACGTCCACAATGTACCGTCATCTTTTACCCCTGCTGACCATGTTGTCGTCATCGCCAAGCGCTTCGGCTCTCGCAAGATTTCGAGTGGTTTATCCAGTGGCTCATCAGGCATATTGGCGACTGGGTATTTATCCTCTGTCACAGCTTTGATTTGCTCAATGGGGGATTTGTCACAGCTTGTAAGCGACAAAAATGCCATGATAAGTAAGGGGAGATATTTTATTTAACACCTAATATTAATTTAAATAAATATATAAATCGGCATCTTTTATACACTCGCTTGACAAATGAATATATTACAATTTAATAACAAAAAAACTACCGTTCATTCCAATTTTGAAAAAATGTTGACAATAAAAAAGCGATTTAAGTTTACAAGTCGCCTTTTATCATAAAATATTGCCTACATCCCAAACCCCCTAAACGGCTCATGTCTTAGCTCTTTATCTTTTTCCAGCTTTTTCACCGTCAACTCTAACCTAGCATAATTCGACAAATCATAAGGATGACTATTTACATAGGACTCTGCTTGCTGTGGATTCATTTTCTGCTGTTTACCATCAGCATCCACCTCATACAGCACCCCTTCCTTGGCATACCCCACCACCTGCTGTTTTAACCCATTAAACAACTTTTTAAACAACTCAATTACCGCTTTAATAACGGCTGAAACTGTGCCAATGACTGCACCAAAGTTGTTTGTTGCTGCTGCAAACTGCTGAGCGTCATGGTCATATCCTGCTTTAACCCTTCTAACTCGTCGATTAATTTGACCAAATCGGTGTGTTCGCTCATCATACCCTGTTGTGAGGTTATCAATTCCTGCATTTGTGTCTGCAAGCTGGTTATCGATTCCTGTAACGTCTCTAGCGAATCTTTTACCGCGTCGTCGTCGAGCAATGCCATATTGTCCAACGCCATTAATGTCGATTGCATTTTCTGCTGTAAGAGTTGATATTCTTCCCTGCCTAATTTCAGCATTTTTAGCTGTTGTCGATTGGTGTTTTCTAATTCGCTCAAGCAGCTCTCGACCTGCTTCAGTATCAGCTGGTTGTGAGCCATCACCTGTTTCTTGACTTCTGCTTTGATAATCGGTGTAAGCTGCTCGAGTAAGCTCGGTAATAATTGGGCTAAAGCCTCGGTGATTTGTGTCTGCTGTGCTTGGCTGGTTTGGCTCAAATGGCTCTCCACTTTGTTGTGCAAATCGGTCGACAACTGCTCTAAAGTCTTGGTAATTAGCTCGATTGGGGTTATTTGAGTCATCTTGAGTTACTTCCGTTTGGGCGTTTGTTGCAGTTGTGGCAGGCTTTCGGGTGCGGTCACCAGTAAGGTCTTTTCTTTGTTTTGATTCTCGCCCCAAAATGCCGTTTGTTGATTCTTCGGTGTTATCAGCACCCCACCCTCTTTGCCCTTGTTCTCGAAGATATTGATCATCGCTAGTGCTTTTGTTTCGGTTGGGGTTTGATCGATGTGTTGTTGTAAAATATCCAGTGTCTGCTGGGTGTGATAGACCTGTTTGCCCAGATAATAATTTCCGGCAAATAAAGCGATAGCCAGAAAAATCTCCAATGCGGTTAGCATCGAGGCTTTGAACCCGATTTTGTTCAGCTGTTGCATTTTGTGTTGATGGGCCTGAGTGATTTTTCGGGTATGTTGGACGGCTTGGTCGCTGATGCTCTGCATTTGATCTGGAATCGTATCCAAGTGATGCTTCGCTTGTTCGGTTACCTGGATTGACTTCTTGCTGACGGCCGATATCATTGTATCGAGACTGTCGTTCACGCTCTGGGTTGTCTGGGTTACTTTCTCGCTGATTTGCTCGGGCATCTGCGAGAGGGTCTGAATCATCTGAGTTAACTGTTGTTGTAACAGAACCATTTGCAATTGGGCTTTCGCAATCTGCTCGCTGTTTAATTCCAGGCTCTGCGTGACTAAGCTCTTGGCTAAGTCGTCCATCTGGTTCACAACTTTGAGCAAAGCGTTGTGCCAATCTGAGCTTGCGTTTTTCACGCTCTCGTCGATTGATTGCTTGAAGTTCGCTTCGCTTTGCGCTTTCTCTCGTTTGTATTTTTCCAAGCGACTCGAAACGTTGTCTGGTGAATTCTCGCTCATACATCATCCCCTTTAATTTAATATTGCGACCACCCACAGGATTTTTAATCGAAATGGATTTGCCATCTTTTGCAATTCGAGTGATTTTAAATGCTTCAGCAATGACACGAATCACATCTGCTTGCGTCTGAATTGACTCATCATCAGCAATCTCTTCAATCAACCACTCGCCAATTTTTTCTTCATCAAAGACTTTTTCGTCTTGAATGGCTTTACCTGCAAGTTTATCTTTCTCTTGTTGTTTTTTGAGGGCATACTCATAGCCTTTTAAGCGATAAGCCCGTTGTCGCTTGGGGTCATTGGGGTCTTCTAACCCATAATCGATATTGATTAAATCTTTCCATGAATCGACAAGATGAAAATCTTTGTAAATATAGTACACAGGCAATGCTTTACCTGACGGCAAATGAATATCGGCAAACACAAAATGTAATTCTTGCCTATCTTTGTCTTGATGCTCGACCCAATATCCCGAATACTCACCTCGCATGAGCCCTGGAAACAAGTTTTGTTCAAACGACTCAATTATTTCGATTTTTTGTGCATCCGTGATCGATTCTTCAGGCGCAAATGATAAAACACCGGACGTATAAATTTTTGAATTTTTTATTCCATTAATCACTTCTGTCGTATCAATATCATTACCATAGATTAGTCGAGCCCCATCGCGAGGTTTACTTCTATTGTCTTTATCAAATAATAAATAATTGCGTACCGCACCGCCGCCGCCTGTACGTGTTAGTTCGCCTTTTTTTACTTTGCCATGATCAAAAAATCGCACTAGCATTTGATTGTCTCAGCAAAGTTTTTGATAACAGGTGAATCAGTTTGATCATTAATCACCGTTGAATCGCTAATAATATTATCCGCATTCTCTACGGCATTAAGCGAATACTGTTCTCTTAATTGTTGAAGTTCATTAGCAATTTTTTGCAAGGCAAAAGCCAGCTCTAAAACATTTAATGTCTGCTTTGCATCATTAGAAACAATATGTGCGTATCGAGTGAGTTGATTAATATTATTGCTGATACCTACAAGCTGTCTAAGCAATGTTGGATCAACAACAGGTAAATCATGAATACGTTTTGCCGGTTCAGGTAAACCTAAAAGAGAAACACGCACGAACTTTGCTAAAGGTAAGCCAAAGCCCTCGGCTTTAGCTTTTAATAATTCAAACTCTTGATCATCTAATCGAAGATTTAAACGAGTTTTCCTTTTATCAGCATCGTTAGATTTTTTATTATGGATTGAAATCATTAATCAACATCCAAAGACTATCATCACAGTAACTATTAGCGCGTAACTTAGTTTTCTTTTAAAATCGCTTCTTTATGAAATTTAGCGCAGAGTAAATTTTAAAAAGAAGCGATTCAGGGGGTGTAAAGAGGGGGAAGCATTCCCACTTTTGCCGGCGACAGCGTTACCATTAAGCTTGCGAAAATGGTAACTCTGTCATTGCTGGCTAAGTAAATTTTTAGTTCTTTTATTATTTCATTTGATTATATGGTAATTTTCTTTACTTGCAAATCGCTTTTTGTTTGATTTTTCGCTATAGGTTGTTTAAGGTACTCCCCAATGTCTAGACCAAATAATCATAAAATTAAGATAGAATTGGGTTGATAAAGCACAGTATTATC